>JANOJI010000200.1:0-1981 GCA_031408175.1 Ilumatobacteraceae bacterium | reverse complement strand
CCGTCTGTGTCAGCGCACAGAACGGCAGTCGCTCTGGGAGCTGACACAGACGGGCAAAAGGTTGCGGCGTTGGGCGGGTGACGATTGAATCCGGCCAATGACCGAGTTCGACCGCCTTCGGGCGGTAGCAGCAGGTCAGCTCGGATCGTTCACCAAAGCACAGGCCAAGGCGGCTGGGCTGAGCGATCGCGAGCTTCGAAGCGGAGTCCACAGCCGCTTCCTCGATCGTGCGGGCGTCCGCACCTACACCAGCGGGCTGATGCCACGCACCCTCCTCGGCGAGCTCACAGCCCTCGTCCTCGACATCGGCGACCCGTGCTGGGTCTCGGGGCCCTCAGCAGCAGGATTGCACCCCTTCGATGGCCAACGGCTCGCCCGGCCGTTCCATGCGATGGTGCTACGAGGACGATTCCTCAACCGTGCGGGTGTCGTGATCCACACGACCCAAGACCTCCCGGCGATTGATCGGGAAACCTCCCATGGGCTGCCGGTGCTGAGCCCGACTCGCACGTTGATCGATATCGCCGGCACCACCGATTCAGCGGCGCTCACAACAGCGCTCGACGGAGCAATCCGCGACGGATTGACCGACGAGGACCACCTCCTCCGACGGATCTTCGAGCTCCGCGGTCGTGGGCGGTATGGCCTGCCCAAGCTGGTCGATGTGATCAGCGGCAGCGAGATCACCCGCGGCGGCCACAGCTGGCTGGAGCGCGAGTTCCTGGCCAAGTCGAAGCTCGCTGGTCTGCCTCGCCCGCTCACCCAACAGGTGCTCAGTCGAGCGAAGAATCGACTCGTTCGGGTCGACTGCCACTACCCGCGCACACGGGTCGTCGTCGAGTTGCTCGGCTACCGCTGGCATCGAACCCCCGAGCAACTGCGCCGCGACGTGGTGCGGATGAACGCGCTCATCCTCGATGGGTTCCTGCCGCTGCAGTTCACGACCGCGCAGCTGATCGAGGAACCCACCTGGATCTTCGACACCATCCGCACGGCTCTGGCATCCGCGTCAGCCCACTGAACGGCAGTCGTTCTGAGAGCTGACACAGAAGCGTGTGCAAGGCGTTGGGTGGATAGCGAGGCGCCACTACAAGCGAATTGCCGCTACTTAGGTGTGGTAGCCGCTGAGGTCGACCACCAGATGAGTTGCTCGCTGGGTGTAGATGCACACCTTGCCGTCGTCGGTGGTCGTGGCGACCGCCAGGTTGGCGACGGTCGTGCCGAGTCCGTAGTTGAGCGTCGAAGCAACGGGCCGAGTTCCTCCACATGGATACACCGTGACGAACCCGGCCGCTGTCGATTCGGTCACGGTGATGTTCAGCACGGCGGCACGAATTGCCGTCGGTACGCCCACGCGGCCGCCGATCTGCAGTTCGAGCACCGAGTCGCCGGGTCGCAGTCCGATCGCTTCTTGGAGGTGATCGGCGGTGGTCAGGGCGGGCCGTGTTTCCAGGACTCGGGTCGGCTCGAGGAAGCGGACGACGGCCTTGGCCGAGTCGTAGCCGTTCACGTCGACGACCATGTCGGTCTCGACGTTCGAGAAGATGCAGATTGCCCCGCCGGCGCCGACCTTGACCATCGCCGCGTTGGGCACGATGGCGCCCGCGGTGAAGTTGACGGTCGATGCCAGCGGCAATACGTCGCCGCATGGGAAGACTGTGATGAAGCCTTGGATCAATGGGTTGATCGCGGTGACGTTGATGGCAACGGCGCTGGCATCGGCGGGCACGCCGCCCCGGCCGGTGACCTTGACTTCGGTGATCACGCCGCCGGCCCGTCGACCGATCCCTGCCAGCTGTCCGTCAATGGTGGGGAACTCGGGCCCGACCCGACTGTCGAGCAGGCGGGCGGGCGGGATGCCGTTGAAGCTGGCGCCGAATGGGTAGAAGCCGGTGAGATCGGCGATCACGTGCGTCGGGGTCTGGGTGTAGACGCAGACGGTGCCGTTGCCCGCGATCTGGGCGGTGACCGCAACCGCACG
>JANOJI010000147.1:0-2357 GCA_031408175.1 Ilumatobacteraceae bacterium | reverse complement strand
CTGGGCGACGCGCTGGGTGAGGTTGCACGTGGTTTGGAGAACATCGAGTTCGCGTGCGGCATCCCCAACCTGTTGAAGGGCGGCTACAGCGAGCAGGCCAGCACGGGTGTCGACGTGTACAGCATCAAGCAGCCGCTCGGCGTGGTGGCTGGTATCACCCCGTTCAACTTCCCAGGCATGGTGCCGATGTGGATGTTCGCCAACGCCCTGGCATGCGGCAACACGTTCGTGTTGAAGCCCAGCGAGAAGGACCCCTCCACGAGCATGCTCATCGGCGAGCTGCTGAAGCAGGCCGGCCTTCCGGACGGATGCTTCAGCGTCGTCAACGGCGACAAGGTCGCGGTGGATCGCATTCTCGAACACCCCGACATCGCTGCGGTCAGTTTCGTCGGCTCGACGCCGATCGCCAAGTACATCTACGAGACCGGCACCAAGAATGGCAAGCGAGTTCAAGCGCTCGGCGGCGCCAAGAACCACATGCTGGTTCTGCCCGACGCCGACCTCGACATGGCCGCCGACGCTGCGGTCAGCGCTGCATACGGTTCGGCGGGCGAACGCTGCATGGCGATCTCGGTCGTGCTTGCCAGCGAGTCGATCGCCGACGCGCTGGTCGACAAGATCAAGGATCGCATTCCGGCGATCAAGGTCGGCCCGGCCAGTGAATCCGAGAGCGAGATGGGCCCGCTGATCACCGGTGAGCACCGCGACAAGGTTGCCGGCTACATCGGTGCCGCCGAGGGCGAAGGGGCGACACTGGTCGTCGACGGTCGACAGGATGCCCCGGGCGAAGGTTTCTTCCTCAAGCCATCGCTGATCGATCACGCCAAGCCGGGCATGGCGTGCTACGACGACGAGATCTTCGGGCCAGTGCTCACGGTCACGCGCATCAGCGGCTACCAGGAAGGCCTGAAGCTGATCAACGACAATCCGTACGGCAACGGCACCGCGATCTTCACCCGCGATGGTGGTGCTGCACGTCAGTTCGAGTTCGACGTTCAGGTCGGCATGGTCGGTGTCAACGTGCCCGTTCCAGTGCCCGTCAGCTACTACAGCTTCGGAGGATGGAAGGCCAGCCTGTTCGGCGACACCCACATGTACGGGCCCGAAGGCGTCAACTTCTATACCAAGACCAAGGTCGTGACATCGCGTTGGCCCGACCCCAGCACCAGCACCGTCGACCTCGGATTCCCCCAGAACCGGTGAGAGTCGTTCAGCTTGCTCCCTCCCGGCTCGGCGCCGCTCGGCGTTCGTCCTTCGACACGGTCAGGGGAAACCCGCCCCTGACCTACCGTCTCGGAATCAGGTGGGACTAGATGGACTTCGGGGTCGTACTGCAGACCACTCCTCCCTCTGCTCGGGTCATCGACTTGGCAAAGCGCGCCGAGGCGTACGGGTTCACTCATGTGTGGACATTTGACTCGCACATCTTGTGGGAGGAGCCGTATGTGATCTACAGCCAGATCCTGGCTGAGACTCGTAAAGTGATCGTCGGACCGATGGTCACCAATCCGGCCACGCGTGACTGGACCGTGACAGCCAGCGTGTACGCCACGCTCAACGAGATGTTCGGCAACCGCACGGTCTGCGGGATCGGGAGGGGTGACTCCGCCGTTCGGGTCACCAATGGGGCGCCAACCACGCTCGCGACATTGCGCGAGTCCGTCCATGTCATTCGCGAGTTGGCCAATGGGCGCTCTGTCGAATACAAGGGATCACATCTGCGCTTCCCCTGGTCGAGCGGCAGCGAACTCGAAGTGTGGGTTGCAGCGTACGGGCCGAAGGCGTTGGCCCTCACGGGCGAGGTCGGTGACGGATTCATCCTGCAGCTCGCCGACTTGTCGATCGCCGAGTGGACGATCCGGGCCGTGCGCAACGCCGCCGAAGCAGCGGGGCGTGATCCCGCCGAGATCACCATCTGCGTCGCCGCGCCTGCGTACGTCACCGACGGAACGGCCGAGAGTCTCGCCCACGGACGCGATCAGTGCCGCTGGTTCGGCGGGATGGTTGGCAACCACGTCGCCGACCTCGTGTCCCGCTATGGCGACCACAGCGGTGCGGTACCCCAGGCGCTGACCGACTACATCAAGGGTCGGGAAGGGTACGACTACAACGAACACGGCCAGGCAGGCAACGTGCACACCCAGTTCGTTCCCGACGACATCGTCGATCGGTTCTGCATCGTCGGCCCCGTCGACGCGCACATCGAACGAATGCTGGCGCTGCGAGAACTCGGCGTCGACCAGTTCAGCATCTACCTGCAACACGACGACAAGGACCACACCCTGCAGGTGTACGGCGAGAAGGTCATGCCCGCCATCGCGGAGACGGTCAAGGCCAAAGCGTGACAGCCGATACGA
>JANOJI010000139.1:0-3024 GCA_031408175.1 Ilumatobacteraceae bacterium | reverse complement strand
TCAGCCACGTCTGACCCTTCGAATGAGGAGACTGTACGTTATGAAGGTCTGGATCGACCAGGATCTGTGCACCGGTGATGGGCTCTGTGAGGAGATCGCGCCCGACGTTTTCACCCTGCTCGACGATGGCCTCGCCTACGTCCGCGATGGTGACAAGATCTACGCCACCGCCAAAGGCAATCCGCAAGGTGCCGAGGGTATGGCCAGCTTCCCCGACAGCAAGCTCGATGCCGTCATCGAGAGCGCCGAGGAATGCCCCGGCGAGTGCATCTTCATCGAGCCGTAGTTCTCGTTCGGAAAGGGCGCCGATCAGTTCGTCCACGCTCTGTGTCAGCGCATGGAACGACAGTCGTTCAAGGAGCTGACAGGGAAGTCAGCGCAGCGCCCGAACGGGTCAGCCGAGGAAACGCGCCGTCGTCAGAAAGCCGGTGTGGGCGACCATGCGGTGGTCGGGGCGCACGGCCTGGCCCTCGACGTACCAGCCACGATGCAGCACTTCAAGGCTTCTGGTACCGTTCCAAGCCTTCGAGGCCAGCGCAGCGCGCAACTGCGAGACCTGGATGATCGAAGGCGTGTAGGCGATGAAGATTCCGCCGGGCCGCAACGCCTCCATCGCGTGTGGCACGACTTGCCACGGCTCTGGAAGATCCAGCACGACGCGATCGATGCCGCGCTCGTCGATGCCGTCATAGCAGTCACGCAACTCGACGTGGTAGTGCTCTATCGCGCCCTCGCCGAGAAAGCTGCGCACGTTGGCCTTGGCCCGGTTGGCAAAATCTTCACGGAGTTCGTAGCCGACGATCTCGGCGCCCCACCGCAGCATGGTCATGCTCAGTGCACCCGATCCGACACCACTCTCCAGCACGCGCACGCCCGGACCGATGTCGGCCAGCATGCACATCGGGGCGAGGTCCTTCGGATAGATCACCTGTGCGCCACGTGGCATCTCGACGACGAAGTCTTCCAACGTCGGTCGCAACGCGGTATAGGGCGAGCCCTTGGTGCTCTTGACGACAACTCCTTCGAGTTGACCGACCAGATCGCTGTGAGCGAAGAAGCCGTTGTGGCTGTGGAACTCGGCACTTTCGGTCAGGGTGATGAGGTAGCGGCGCTGCTTCAAGTCGAGCAGCAACACCTTTTCGCCATAGGCGAACGGCGTGTTCATTTCTTGCCCCTCCCCTTCCTCATGACCAGTTCGACCGGCACGGGGGCGTGGGCGGAGGCGGTTTCCACCAGGCGGCAGAAGGCGCACACGTTACCGGTCGTCGGTGCACCACAGTTCGAGCAGCTGCCCAGCTCGTGGCCGTCGGTGAGCGCGCGGCCCGCCAGCAGGGGGGCCATGTTGTCGATGAAGTTGAAGTAGAACCCGGCCTTGCTGCCGGGCGAGGTCTCCTCGATCGTGTTCAGCGCTGCTTTGTAGGCAAGATGCTTGTTGCCGGCGGCCATCGGGCACTCGTCGACGAGATAGTCGATGCCGCGCACGATGCACCACGCCGCGGTCTCCCGCTCGGTGAGCCGCACCAATGGTTTGACCTTCTTCGGGAAGCCCGCACGCGCTTCGAGTACGGGCTGTTGGCGAGCCAGGTACTCGACATCCCAATGCAATGTGTTACCGAACAGCACTGCTGCTTCGTCGTCGAGGTTGTGACCGGTCACCAAGACCGTATAGCCACCGTCGAGCGCTGCCTTGTCGAAGATGTGCCGTTTGCTCATCCCGCACGCCGAACAGGGGACGCGACGAGTTGCCTTGGCCGCCGTTGGAATGTCGTAGCCGTAGTCGTCGCGTAGCTTGACCTCGATCAGGTTCAGGCCACGCTCTGTGGCGAACGCACGCGAGTAGTCGGCCGAGGTATCGCTGTAGTCGCCGATTCCCAGTCCCACGTACAGCCCGTCGGCCTGATAACCGAGCTCGATCAACAGGTCCCATATCGCGAGGCTGTCCTTTCCACCGGACACTGCGACCAACAGCCGATCGTCGCGAGTGAACATCTTGAAATGATCGATCGCCTTCGTCACCTGTCGCCGACACAGCTCCATGAAATGTTCCGCACAGAAGTTGGCGTTGTGTCGCGGCAGATCGATGATCGCCGGGCCGCGGCAGGTCCGGCACTTCGAGCCCGACGCATCCATTACGCACCCCCGGATATGACCGGACGGATCTCCACGGTGTCAGTGTCGAGCAGCTCGGCATCACCGGGCACCAATGTGCCGTTGCAGATCACGAGATGAGATTCGCGGTTCAGCTCGAGCTTGGCGAGCAGGGCGTGAACCCGCCGGGGCCCGGTGACCTCGATCTCACGCCTCGGGTTGCGCAACAGCACCTTCATCGAGCACGACGGCCCGCCCGGAGCTCGCCGCGGGTCGGTCGTTCGATCGCTTCGATTCGCAGTGCCTGGCCAGGCTCGAGCTTTTCGGTGAGAACGACCTGCTCGGTTCGCCCAAGCGCCTTCTTCATGAGCCGTGGTCCCCACACCAACGCGCCGACCGCCATCCAACCGCGACTGCCACCGAACAAGCCTTTGTACAGCGCATTGCGGCGAAGCGCTGCTGCGGGCGACAGCACTCGGGTGCGGCGGGCCATGCGTCAGACCCGACGGATCTCGACGAGCGTGGTCTTCTTCTTGCCACGGCGGCTGCCGAGCATGAAGAACACCAGCAGCAAGATGACGCCGCCGACAACTCCAACGGTGGCAAGAGTGCGCTTCTTGTCGTCGACGCGTCCTTGGACGTTGTCTTGAAGTTGACGAAATCGCGATTCGAGGTCGTCGCGGGTGATGCGTTGCTGCGCCATCATCAACTCTCTTTCTGCAGGGTCTTCTTCTTCGAGATCCGCCATGCGGCGATACCCATCACGGCGAGACTGGCAACGAAGGCAAACAGGTACGGAAGCAGCGACACCCAACTACCGCGGAAGGACCTGCCGAACTCGTTCTGCACCATCCGCAGGGCACCCAGAACCAACAACACACATCCGGCGCCGATCAACACAGCGCCGGCCGCGCCCGCGGCGAGCCACCTACCGGC
>JANOJI010000128.1:0-4807 GCA_031408175.1 Ilumatobacteraceae bacterium | reverse complement strand
CGTGAGCGCGGGCAAGATGCCCGCGCCCCAAAGCTCCACGTCCTACTCGAACTTCACGGGCCGGATGTAGTGGCAGGTATACCCGCCCGGGTTCTTTTTCAGGTAGTCCTGGTGGTAGTCCTCGGCGGTCCAGAAGGCTTTGGCGGGGACGATCTCCGTCACCACCGGGCGCTTCCAGGCGCCTGATTTGTCCACCTTCGCCTTTACCTGCTCGGCCACGCGGTGCTGCTCTTCGTCGTGGTAGAAGATCGCGGAGCGATACGAGGTACCGGTGTCGTTCCCCTGACGATTGAGCGTGGTCGGGTCGTGCATCTTGAAGAAGAACTCCAGGATGTCGGCGTACGAGATCTTCGATGGGTCGAACGTGATCTTGATCGCCTCGGCGTGTCCCTCGTGCCGTTGAAGCCGTCGCGGATACCGATGACCTCCCAGCCTCGGCGGGTCGCGCACAAAGTCACGGAGCGGATGACGGCGTTCAGGCCGGGGGCGTCGCCGCCACCGGTGCTTATGGCGACTCGCATGGTTTTCTGTCTAGCACTGTCGCAGAACCGACCGTGACCGCAACGTCGGGGTTGCGGCCCGGTCGGTATCGTGCGGGGAGGTTTCGGTCAGACACCGGTTGCTGCGAACCAGGAGCCGCTGTAGCGACCCTCGAGTGGTCCTAGTAGGTCGCGGAGGGGGCCTCGTCGCCCGTCGTCTCACCGTGGGCAGAGTTTCCCGGTGCCTCGGTATCACCGCGATCGTCTCGCAGACCTTGCAGCACGTCCGAATCCTGTTGAGTTGCCATTGGTCCGAATCCCAAGACGGCCGTTCCGCGCGCGCCGCACGCTGGACATGTGAGGGCGACCACCGCGAGCATGTCCGCAGGATCGGACGCGCCCTCCAGCCGGCGGAGCGAACTCATCGACACGGTCTGGGCAGGCGACACGACGCCGCATTCGACACATTCGAGTGCCGACTCGTCGGTCACGACAAACGACGACGAGAAGCCGCCACGTGTGTACCCCTCCAATACCTCGATGATCGTCGACTCATCGCCGGCGGTGTCGTCGAGATGACCGAAATCGGTCGGTACAGCGCTATTGGTCATACCCGCGGTGTACCCAGATCGGGCGCGGCCGAACCATCCAGCGAGACGGGGCGTACGATCGTGGCGTGGCAACTGCGATCCCGTCCTCGACGCCCAACCCCGATGCGATGAAGTTCACGCTGAATACGAAGCTCGAAGCGATGTTCAACGCCACGAACGCCGACGATGCGGCGACCGTCCCGTTTGCGGCCGATGTCTTTGCCGCCGGCGGCGTCGCATCCGTCTTCGGCGTCAATGACTTCGTGACCGTCACCCGGCAGAGCGGAGCCGATTGGGAGCCCATCATCGCTGCGGTGCACGCGGCGGCACTGGCACACCTATAACTCTCTGATTCAACGTCGCAATCTGAACTTCCCTGCGCGAAGGGGTACTACGGCTCTATTGGCCGAGACCGGCCGGCAGGATGATGCAACCCGTGACCTCCCCGGTGCAGCGCGACTCCGATCGACCGGTCCGCGAGTTCGCATCGCATCTGAATGCCTCGGACGCGCTGATGTGGACCATGGAGAAGGACCCGTGTCTACGCAGCACGATCGTCGCCGTCTCGCTGCTCGACCGCAGTCCAAACTGGCCTCGGCTCAGTTCGCGAATCGCCAGCGCATGCGAGATCATTCCCCGCCTTCGCCAGCGCGTCGTTGCCACTCCCCTGCGCCTCGGACCGCCACGATGGCAGTTCGACGAGTACTTCGACATCAACTACCACCTGCGGCGCACGGTCGCGTCCGAGCCGGGCGACCTCCGGGCGGTGCTGGACATCGCCGGGCTGATGGCGATGAGCGCCTTCGACAAAGACCGGCCGCTGTGGGAGTTCACGCTCGTCGAGGGGTTGGAGGACGGACGCGCCGCATTCATCAAGAAGGTGCACCACTCCATCACTGACGGCGTGGGCGGAGTGAAGCTGGCCAGGCTGTTGCTCGACGAGAAGCGCAACCCGGCCGGGCACAAGGCCGCGGCGCGTGCCGCCACCCCACCACAGACGAGTGGGTTGACGTCGGTCGTCGAGTCGTTGAGCGCCGACATTCGTGCGGCCACAATGGCCTCACTCCGCAGCGCACAAGCGCTGCCGGGATTCGCCGTCAAGGCGATGACGAACCCAACCGGACCGTTGACCACGGTGACTCGTGAGCTGCGCTCCCTCGGCAAGCTGCTGGCACCGGTCAGCAAACCGCGGTCGACGATCATGACCGATCGCGGCCTGTCGCGCCGGCTCGACTCGTTCGACATCCCACTCGATTCGCTGCTGGCCGCCGCCCATGCGGCCGACAGTTCGCTCAACGACGCCTACATGGCCAGCGTTGCCGGTGGAATGCGCCTCTATCACGAACGCCACGACGCGCCGGTCGACGCACTGCGAGTGACCATGCCGATCAACTTGCGGCGACCAGGCGATCCGCCCGGGAGCAATCGCTTCACACCCGCACGCTTCACGTTGCCGGTGTCGGTCATCGACGCCGGCGACCGGATGCGCCAGCTCGGTCAGTTGGCCAGGAACTGGCGGAAGGAGCCGTCGGTCAAGCGCACCGATGCAGTCGCCAAGGTGCTCAACACGCTCCCCGCGATCGCCGCCACGACGGTCCTCGGCTCGATGTTGAAGGCCATCGACTTCGTCGCCACCAATGTGCCCGGATCCAAGTACCGCCAGTATCTGGCCGGCGCCGAAGTCGTTCGCGAGTACGCGTTTGCTCCACCGTCGGGTGCTGCGTTCAGCGTGGCCCTGATGTCACATGTCGATCAGTGCTGCATCGGCATCAACGCCGATACGGCGGCCGTACCGGACCCTGAGGTGCTCACCACGTGCATACGCGAGGGATTCGACGAAGTACTTGCCTTAGGAAGGAAATCATGATGCAGACGATGAGTCCCGTGGACGCGATCTTTCTTCACGCAGAGGATGGCATCACACACATGCACATCGGCTCGTGTTCAATCTTCGCGGGACCCTCGCCGTCGATCGGCGAGATCACCAACTTGATCGAGAGCAAGCTCCCGCAGCTGACGCGATACCGACAAAAGGTGAGATTCGTACCTGCTGGATTGGGGCATCCGGTTTGGGTCGATGACCCGGACTTCAACCTGAGCTACCACGTTCGACATTCTGCGCTGCCGCCGCCGGGCGACGAGCACGACCTCGAGAATCTGATGGGCAGGTTGATGTCGCAGGAGCTCGATCGGAAGCGGCCGCTGTGGGAGGCGTGGATCATCGAAGGGCTTCCGGGCGATCGTTGGGCGCTGATCAGCAAGGTGCATCACTGCATGGTCGACGGAATCGCCGGCACCGATCTGATGACGGTGCTGCTGGATCCGGATCGCGGCACAAAGATCCAACCGATCGAACCCTGGAAGGCTGAACCGGAGCCGTCCGATCTGCAACTGACAGCGCACGCCCTTGCGCGCATGGCAACGAACCCCGCCCGTCAACTCGTGGCCTGGCGATCCGCGGGGTTACACCCGCGACAAGCGTGGAATCATCTGAGCGACGTGGCGAGCGGACTGCGTTCGTTCGGGGAGCGAGTGTTGGCACCTGTCAACCCAGAGTCCATCGAGGGTGCGATCGGGTCACATCGACGATGGGCCGCGGCCCGTTGCACCTTGGACGATGTCAAGACCATCCGGCGCGTGTTCGGTGGATCCATCAACGATGTCGTGCTCTCGGTGATCAGCGGTGCGTTTCGCGCCGTGCTGATCGAACGCGGCGACCACGTCGACGACGTCGTCCTGCGATCGCTCGTTCCCGTTTCGGTTCGTCACCCCGACGACCACAAGTGGAACAACCAGGTGTCGTTGATCATCGCCGAGCTACCGGTCGGGATCGCTGATCCACTCGTGCGGCTCGAAGCGGTCCACGCCCAGATGGCAGCGCTCAAAGCCTCGCATCAGGTGACCGCCGGCGAAGCCGTGGTCGCCACGGCCGAATTCGTTCCGCCGGTCCTGCTGGCGCTCGCCGCACGCGCTGTCACGACCATGCTTCGCATAGCGCCGCAGCGCACGATCAACACAGTGACCACCAACGTGCCAGGACCGCAGCTCCCGCTCTACGCCTTGGGTCGCGAGATGCTGGAATACCTTCCGTTCGTGCCGCTGAGTGAGGGCGTTCCCATCGGCGTCGCCATCTTGTCGTACAACGGTCGGCTGACGTTCGGGATCACCGGTGACTACGACACTGCATCCGACGTGCACTTCATGGCGAAGCAGATTGAAGCCGAGGTGATCGCCCTGCGAGAACTGGCCGACAGCCACAAACCCACAACATCGGGCGGTCGTCGAAAGGTATCAGCACCATGATCGAGTTCTGGCGTAAGGCCGGCCGACTGCTCAGCCGGCGCACCGTGGCAACCCTCGCGGTCGTGTTGCTGGTGACCCTGTTGATGGGTGTCGGCCTGCAACGGCTCGACTTCGCCACCGGCCAGGACAGCTACATCGATCCGTCATCGCAGGTGGCCCACGACAACGAGAGCTATCAGAAGTTGTTCGGCGGCGAGAACATGGTCGTGCTGTTCACCGTCGACGAGGGCAAGACGCTGGTCGATCTGTTCACGCCTGCCAACGTCACTCAGTTCCAAGAGATCGAAGCGCAGATGTTGACGAGCGACGCCGTGTCGTCGGTGGTCTCGCCACTGACCTTGCTGCAGTGGACGCAAGACCTCATCACCAAGGGCGCGGCGAGCGAGATCATCGCCCGCACGATCCAGCGCGAACCGGATCCGGCCGCTCAGGCCA
>JANOJI010000107.1:0-5279 GCA_031408175.1 Ilumatobacteraceae bacterium | reverse complement strand
TCGTCAGCGCTTCGATGAGACCATCTCGATTCAGCCGGGCATCGTCACCTACCAGGATGGTGTACTGGTGCCACACATGATGTCGACCGGGCAATGTCTCGGGAACACGCAACCCGGTCAGTCCGCGAAGACCGTCGTTCAGCCGCTTGGCATGCCGTTGACGGGTGGTGACCTGACGGCTGTAGCCGGCCAGTTGCGGCAGGCAAACGGCGGCCTGCAGGTCGGTCATTCGGTAGTTGTTACCGGTCATCTCGTACGCGTAGCGCTCGCGCATCCCCTGATTCCGGAGAAGCCGCCAACGATCAGCCAACGACGCCTCGTTGGTCGAGATCAACCCGCCCTCGGCGGAGGTGAGGTTCTTGGTGGCATACAGCGAGAAGCAGCCGATCCCCCAACTTCCAGCGGATTTGTCGCCGATGCGGGCACCGTGCGCCTGGGCGGCGTCCTCGACCACTGCGAGGTTGGCCGCTGACGCAAGGTTGCCGAGACGGTCCATGTCGGCGCACTGGCCGTAGAGATGGACAGGTAGCAGAACCTTGGTGCGATCGTTTACGACCGCGTTTGCGGCCACGGGATCGATATTGAAATCACGGTGATCGATGTCTGCGAAACGCGCAGTCGCACCCGACTCGATGATCGCGTTCAGCGTCGCCACGAAGGTGAACGGGCTGGTGATCACCTCGTCGCCGGGTTGGAGATCCAAGACCTGGAGAGCGGCGATCAGCGCCGTTGTGCCGTTGTTGACGGCGACGACGTGGTCGGCACCGATCAACTCGGCGAACTCCTCCTCGAGCTGCTTGACCAGTGGGCCCTGGGCAATCATCCCGGACCGCAGCACGCGGAGCACCATCTCTTCGACGTCGATACCGAGCCGGACGCTCGTGAGCGGGATCGCGGGCAGGACAGGAGAAGGATCGACCACCACGGACTGGACAAGTTAGCGTTCGTACCGGGTTCACGTCGGGTCGTCGGCGAGGCCGAGTAGCGACGAGAGCTGTGATCGTTGAACCTTTCCGGTCGGGCCCAAGGGGATCTGGTCGAGGGCGATGATCCGCCGCGGCGTCTTGAACGGTGCCAGCCGATCGGCCATGAACCGTCGCAGGTCGCGCTCGTCGAGGGAGCCGACACCACCGTGCAGGACCACGGCCAGGCAGACCTGCTCGCCCCGCAATCTGTCGGGCCCGGCGAAAGCGACTGCGTCGGTGACCGATGGATGGAGCAAGAGAGCCGACTCGACTTCGTACGGCGAAACCTTCTCTCCACCGACGTTGATGATCTCCTTGATCCGGCCGTGGAGCGTGAGATATCCGTCGCCGTCGAGCGAACCAAGGTCGCCGGTACGGAACCAACCGCGATGCCACGCGCCTTCGTTTGCGGACGATGGCGACAGATACTCGCCCATCACACCTGGGCCGCGGACCACGATCTCACCCACATCGCCCGGCGTGATCGAGACTGAGCCATCGGTCAGCACGGCGACCTCCGCGCCCGCACCGCGGCCGACCGAGCCGACCCGACGCTCGCCCGGCGGTGTCGGGTTGCTGGTCATCTGGTGTGACGCCTCGGTCATGCCATAGGCGTTGATGACCGGACACTCAAACGCTTCCTCGAGCTCACACCACGTACTCGGCGGCAGCGGCGCAGAGCTGGAGCGCATCAGCCGCAACCTCGGACCGGCCGGAGTCGTGCTGCGCCGCGAGAGCATGGCCCGATACATGCTGGGCACTGCCGACGTCCAGGTGACGTCAGGCCCACCGAGTTGTCGCCGGAACGCGAACGGGTCGAAGCCGGCTACAACATCGACGCTCGAGCCTGCGACCACGCTCGCCAGCAGCACGCCGACGAGTCCGTGGATGTGAAACAACGGCATGACGTTGAGGCACCGATCGGCCGGTGACAACTGCAATGTTCTGGCAACAGCCGAAGCCGAGCTCAGCAGGTTTGTTGCCGACAGGCCGACCAGCTTCGGCCGCGACGTGGTGCCCGACGTATGCAGGAGTAGGGCGTGTCCCGGCGGGCGATCGCACGCACTTCTGGTTCCGCGCTCGACCACGCCGAAGCACGCCGGCTCGGCGACTTCCATCACCCACATCCCTCGGCGGCATGCAGCGCGACGCGCCGCGGGTGCAAAGTCGACGGTTGACACGAGCACGTCGGCTTCGAGATCGGAATACACCATCATGAACTCGTCTTCGGCCAATCGCGGGTTCAATGGCGCGAAGGTGCTGACCGTCATCGCAGCCAGCGCGGTCAAGGCCAACAATCGACCGTTCGGCATCACGACGCACACCCGTGCCGACTCGTCCAATCCAGCCGCGCGCAGGGCCGCACACATCGCATCGACGAATCGAATCGCGTCGACGCCCGTGACCGTGACCCTGTCCTCGCCATGACCCTCGATGAACAGCGTGTCGTTGGTCGGCCGGCTTCCGAGCGCGTCGAGTATCGGTGATTCGATCGTCATCGGCGCGCCTGCGACCGCCACGTCGCAACCTCACGCAACACCGTGCGATGGTCGATGGCCGGCGGGCCACCCACGTGTTCGCCTGCGTCGAGGCTGCCGATGACGGTGGCGCCGAGATCGACGCGTGCGCCATCGCCGATCGTGACGTTGTTCGCTACGCACGCTCCCGGCCCGATCCACACTTCGGCACCCGCGTTGACATTGCCATTCACGACAGTCCCGTGACCAACGGTTGTGTTGCGTCCAAGCTGGGTGTTGTGCGAGACGAAGGCGTTGTTGCCGATCCTGCAGCCCTCGCCGATGACGGTGTTCTGGCGGAACAACCCACGGGCAATCGTCGCGTTGGCGAACACGACGGCGTCATCGCCGATGGTCACCCCTCCGACGTGTCCCAGTTCGACCAGCCGGCCATCCACGCGCATTGTCTGAAAACCCGCGGCGCCGATCACCGAGCCTGGATGAACCTGCACTCGCCTGCCAACCTTCACCCGCCCGGACAAAACACACCCTGCGCCTATCTCGACACCGTCCGCAATCAGAACGTTATGCGTGTCGATGGATGCAGTCGGATGGACACGGGCCCCCGGATGGATCCGCGACTCCACATCCGCACCGTAGAAGTCGGTGCCCTGTGCGAGCGCCTCATGCAGCACTCGGAATGTGCTTCCGGGTGCATCCGACACGATGACGCCGATCTGTTCGGGCACGCGTGGCACAAGCGCCGGCGGAACGATCAGCGCCTGGCAACCGCGTTGCACAGCAGAGTCAACGAATGATTCAGTCTCAGCAAACGTCAGCATCCCCGGCATTGGTGACGACACGAAGCCGAGATTGGCGACTTCGGTGTCGCGCAGGACCGCAAGCCCGCAGAGCGCAGCGATGCCGGCCAGATTCCACCCGTCGCGAACCTCCGCGATCGTGATCGTCACGTCGTCGAACACGGGTGTATGCAGACTCGTGAACCAGGTGACGGCTTCCTGAACAAGGGTGACCCGCAGACGGAGGCGACCCGTGCCCGTCGGAGCATCGACATGCATTCGCTGACGGTGCCGGTCCCATGGCCGCACCGTGCGCGTCAGCACGGTACGCCGGCCCTCGAAGTGAACCAGCCCTCCGGAGTCGTCCATCCAGTGATACGACAAGAGCACAGGCGTGGCTCCCGTCGTTGAGAGGTTCTCCCGCGAGCGATTGACGATCTCGACATCGATCGCAAAGGACGGACCAGGTGCAACCAGCCGCGGGGCCGATACAACCGCGACAGAAATGGCCTGAGCACTTGCTGGTGGCAGCGGAGGCATCGACCACGCCCCCTCGCCGGCACGCAGCCTCGCCTCCATATTGGTGGCGTAGGCGAGGACCGCATCATACGGATCTCGCCACGACGCGGCGCCTGGCGACAAGGAGGCTCGCTTCCCCTCCATCGCTGCTTTGTAGACCATCTCGTAGGCATCGAGCGATGCCTCGAGGCTGCAGCGCGTGCGCACAAGTTCACTCACCCGGCCGACATCTTCGGCGTCGATCCTTTGCAGAGCTTCTGCGATCGCGACGGGGTCGTGGGCACGCTGCAAGCAGCGGTCGCCGACGTTCCAGTCGAGCATCCAATCGATGTCGGCATACGTCACCAGTCCGCCGTAACCGGCCTCGTCGACCGCGATCACCGCGCAGCCGGCCGCCATGGCCTCGATCGCGCAGCGGGCCTTGGCGAACACGACGTCGTATTCGGCAAGCCGAGACTCGGGGTTGTCGAGGGTTCTGCCGAGTCCACTGCCGAACTCGTCGAGAGGCAGACCGGCGCTGGCACACGCACGGCGTATCGATTCGACGAAGCCACCGTCCGTCGCGTAGTTACTGAAGACGGCTGCCTTGCGGGGCGGCACCGACACGTCACCACGGGTCACCAGGCGACCGATATCGACGGCGTTGGGGATGACGTGAATGGACTCGGCATGCAGACCCTCGGCAGCCAGACGCTCGCGACAGTTCAGGTCCACGGCGACGTACTCGCTGACCGACGGCACGCCCGGAGCCATGTCATTGCAGGAATTGCGGTCGTGGCACACGAACACGAGCGGGGTGTTCGGGAAGTACAACGCCGCCTCTGTCGCCGGACCGTTGTGGTGAGCGTGAATCACGTCGGGCACGAATGGGACGAGATCGAGTGCATTCACGACAGTGCCGCCACGTGCCGTGATCTCATCGCTCAGGACGCCTGGGCGAAGGGTGTAGACGCAGACCTCGTGGCCACGATCGCGCAGGCCGGATTCGAGGTCACGCACCACGATCTCGGTGCCGGTCAGGTGATCGAGTTGAACGTTCGTGATCAGAATTCGCCGGCCGCGCGTGCGCGCGGGAGACGAGCAGGGACTGCCTGTCGATCTGCGCGATGCGCAGATCGCCTTCGCAGAGGTGACCTTCCGGTCGCACCGCCGACGACTCGTGGCGAGGCTGGACAGGGCGTACCGGACATCGGACGGCCTCCAGCTGGTGGAACTGAAGACGCGGGTACGCGACGCGGTCTACATGTCCGACGTCATCGAACTCTCCGTCCAGCGAATCGCGGTCGAGGACGAGGCTGGCGAGCTAGTCTCGGGTGAAGCGTGGGTTGTTGTCCAGAACAGCCAGAGCGGAACTCGCAGGCCGCACAAGGTCCGCTTGCTGGGGATCGGGGAGATCATGGCAATGAGCGAGCGCTACAGCGACGTCGTGCGCGGCAAAGTCGGGCGGCCGAATCCGTCTCGATCGCTTTCGCAGTGCGCTCAGTGCGCGCACAGGGAGAGGTGTGCGGCGACTTTTCGGGACCGTACCTGAACCAATC
>JANOJI010000090.1:0-5211 GCA_031408175.1 Ilumatobacteraceae bacterium | reverse complement strand
CAGCCGCAGCGATCGCATCGCCATCGAGGTCATGCGCGAGCGGGTGCAGGCCGAGATCGACCTCATCGAATCGGGTGAGTATCACCGATGGCTCAGTGTGTTGAACAGCCATCACGAATACGTCCGCGACATCTTCGACTTCATGCCTCGTCAATCCGACCAGGATTGGAAGAACGTCCGCACGCGATTGGTCGCTGTACCCACCTCGCTCGACAGGCTCCGCGCCAGCTTCGTATTCGCAGCTGAGAAGGGACAGGTTGCGGCGCGACGGCAAGCGTTGGCCTGCGGAAGTCAATGTGAGGTGTGGGGAAGCCCTGACGGGTACTTCGCCGAGCTGGTCACGGAGTGTGAATCCCTGGATCTCTCCATCGAGGCGCGTGGGGCAGCCGAGGCGTTCATCGAGTTCGGACAATGGCTGCGCAACGACTACGCCGCAATCGCGACACCGCATGATCCGGTGGGTGCGGATCGGTATCGGTTGTTCGCCCGCTATCACAACGGCACCGAGCTCGACCTCGACGAGACGTACCTGTGGGGCTGGGAGGAGCTCAACAACATCGAAACGCGTATGTACTCGCTGGTCGAGCGAATAGTCCCTGGAGCCTCGCGCGACGAATGCATTGAACAGTTGAAGCGCGACCCTCGCTATGTGGTCCACGGGGCCGACAACTTCCTCGCCTGGAGTCAGGACGTCATCGATCGAACCATCGACGATCTCGACGGCAAGTACTTCCAGATCGCCGAGCCACTCCGTCGATGCCAGGCGATGGCGGCGCCGGCCGGCGGACCTGATGCGACGTACTACACGCCACCCACCGAAGACTTCAGCCGACCCGGGCAGATCTGGCATCCCGTCGCCGGTAAGGACCACTTTCCACTGTGGGAAGCCCTGTCGACCGAATACCACGAGAGCGCACCCGGCCATCATCTGCAACTCGCACAGATGATGTACCAGGCCGAATCCCTGACGCGGTTCCAGCGTCTCGGCGTGGCGATCTCCGGGCACGGCGAAGGCTGGGCGTTGTATGCCGAGCGGCTGATGCACGAACTGGGATATCTCGACGATCCTGTGTACGAACTCGGCTGGCTCGCGGGTCAGGCGTTGCGCGCGGCCCGCGTGATCGTCGACATCGGTCTTCACTGCGAGCTACGAATCCCATCGAACGAACGGTTCCATCCGGGCGAGCGCTGGAGATCGGAACTGGCATTGCCATTCCTGCTCGAACGCACCGGCTATCCGGTTGACCACCTCAAGTCTGAGGTCGATCGCTATCTCGGCATGCCTGGTCAAGCCATTTCATACAAGGTCGGTGAGCGCGTGTGGCTGCAGGGTCGGGATAGGGCACGACAGCGACTTGGATCGAAATTCGATCTGAAGAGGTTTCACCAGGTCGTGCTCGACATGGGCGCCATGGGACTCGATCAGCTCAGCGATGAGCTCGATGCGATCACGTTGTCCGACGAACACGCATAGCGACTTATACGGATCCGGCAACCCGATCCAGAAACCAGTCGACGAGATGCTCGGCCGCCGGCTGACTATCCGCGACGTTGAGCCGTGATTCGTCGATCAGCTGGTCGGGCTTCATGCCGTATTTCAACAACTCGGCGCCGCCGCCATCGCTGTTGGCCCACCGGCGGATCATCGTCTCGGTGGCCTCGGGATGGAACTGGGTGCAGAAGCTGCGGCCCATCCGCCAGGCCTGCGGCCCGATCACACTTCGAGCCATCTCCAGCGACCCCGGCGGAACCGTGACGACGTCGTGGTGCCACTGCATCCACGGACCTTCCGAGATCACGTCGGGTACGTCGCTGACGACCTGGCACCAACCGATCTCCGGCTCGCGTGCACGCTCGACGGTTCCGCCGAGCGCGTGAGCCATGATCTGGTTGCCGTAGCAGATGCCGTAGATCGGCACGCCCCTCGCGTGGGCGGTTCGGATCAGTTCCGCTTCGGCGGCCACCGACTCGGCGACGTGTGGCCAGTACACACTCCATTCGCTGCCGAGCGTCACGACGAGTTCGTAGTCATCAAGCGCAGGCCAGTCGACGAGATGCTCGCGGTGGCATTCGGTGAACGAGTACCCGCGATGACGGAACCGTTCAGCGACAAAGCCACCGTCGGCGTCGGCAGCATTGGCGATCAGCAGCGCGCGCATGGGCACTACGGTACGCGCTGACATGCCGGCCCAGAAGATTTCCGATGCAGCAATCGATCGCGCCACTGAGGCTGGCCGAGGTGTCGTCACACACACGCCGGTCACCGGTTCTGCGGCTCTGAGCGAACGATGTGGCGGCAACGTCGTGCTGAAGGCCGAGAACCTGCAGCGCACCGGCAGCTTCAAGATTCGCGGCGCCATGAACAAGCTGTCCGCGCTTGGCAACCGGGCCGCAGGAGGCGTCACCGCGGGAAGCGCCGGCAACCACGCTCAAGCGATCGCCTTCGCTGCTCGTCACGCCGGCGTTCCCTGCGAGATCTTCGTGCCATCGGGGGCCCCGCTTTCGAAAATCGAAGCGTGCCGCGCCTACGGGGCAACGCTGATCGAGGGTGGTGATTCGCTCGACGACGCGGTAGTCGCCGCACGGGCGCGTGCTGTCGAGGCTGGCATGGTGTTCTGTCATCCATACGATGACGTCGATGTCGTTGCGGGGCAGGCCACGCTCGGTCGCGAACTGATCGACGATGTACCGGATCTTCGCCGGGTCATCGTCCCTTTGGGCGGAGGTGGGCTGGCATGCGGTATCGCGATCGCCGTGAAAGGGAACGACCCGACGGTCGAGGTGATCGGCGTGCAGGTTGCGGCATGCGCGCCGTATGCCCATCGGTCGCCGCCGACGGGACCGGTCGTAACGTTGGCCGACGGGATCGCCGTGAAACGACCGGGCGAGATCACCCGCCCACTCGTCGAGCACTGGCTCGACGAGGTCGTGGTCGTTGAGGAGAATGCAGTCGCCGAGGCAATGGTGTTGCTGATGGAGCGCGCCAAGTTCTTGGTCGAAGGTGCGGGCGCGGTTGGTGTTGCCGCGTTGCTGTCACAGCGAGTGACGCCGGCCAGATCAGGTATGACGTGTGTCGTGTTGAGCGGAGGCAACGTCGACCTCGGACTCGTCCCGGGATTGATCCGCCGCCATGAAACGCAGGCCGGACGGCGGCTGATCCTGTTCGCCCGCATCAGTGATCGGCCCGGTGGGCTGGCACGGCTGTTGACGTTGTTCGCCGAGCACGGCGCCAATCTGGTCGGGGTCGAACACGTGCGGGAAGGCGTCGATCTGCACGTACGCGAGACCGGTATTCAAGCTGTGCTCGAAGTGCGCGGCCGCGGCCACGCCGACTCGGTCGTGCGCGCCGCCACCGATGCGGGCTACTCGGTCGAGGTGATCAACAAGTGAGGCGCTGTGCGTGCGATTGCGAGCTCAGCCGAGTGTTGCCTCCATCACATCGCGCAGCTGCGACACGATGTGGCCCTTGGTCGGCGCGAACGACCCGTCGAACACTGCCGAACCGATCGTGAAAGCGTCGGCACCGGCAATCCGTAGATCCTCGATCTGGGTTGCTGTCGAGATGCTGCCAGCCACCACCAAGTAGCCCGATGTGCCACGGCGCGCCGCACGCACGAGGTCGAGCGGGTTGGCCTCGCTGGCGCGATATGCCAGCAGATCCACTCCTGCGCACCCGCGCCGTTCGTACTCCTTGCACTGCCGCTCGACAAGTTCGGCGTCACCGCCCAATCGCGTCGGATGACCGGCGGGCACGCCGGGAAATGGCAGGTACTCGATGCCAGAACCTTCGATGATTCGCATCGTGTCGTCGATCAGGGTGCCACCCATCAGGCGGTCGACGCCGATCGTGACCGCGGTCCGCGCGCTCTGCAGGCAACCTTCGGTCGACGTACTGACGACCTCGAGATAGGTCATCACGCCGCACGCCTGCATCCGGCTGTTCAGCTCGACCAGCGTCGCGGTGTCGACCCCGACGTCTTTGAATCCTGCGTGACGTAGGCCGACATGCTCGACCGCATGCCACGTGGCGATGCAATCGTCAATGGTCTCGTCGGAACGCGTGAGCATGAAGATGAAGTCCACGGCCCCCGACCCCCAATCTGTGGCTGCGAAGTTGGCGAACATCTTGACACCTACAATTGAGGCTGTCATGAGTCAACCACCGCCGCTGATCGCAGTCTGCGCCCGTGTGCTGACCTTCAGCGACGAGGGCAAGCGCGACGCGTTCTCCAGCAGCCAGCCGTACAGCCGGGCCGTCGCCCGCGCTGGAGGCGTGCCGGTGCTGGTGCCGCCGATCCACGAACTGTCGGCCAATGCGCTCACGGTGTTACAGCACTTCGATGGCGTCCTGTTGCCTGGAGGCGGCGACATCGACCCCCGCTGCTACGGACAGGAGGCGACCGAGGAGTCGCTGTACGGCATCGTCGCTGCCAACGACGAGCTCGACATGGCGATCGCCAGCGCAGCGCTGGAGCTCGACCTTCCGATGCTCGCCCTCTGCCGCGGGATGCAGGTGCTCAACATCGTGCTCGGCGGCACCCTGGTGCAAGACATCGGCAACGACGAACACTGGATGCGCGAGCATTCGGTGAAACTCGTGGAGGGCTCGATCGTCGCCAATCTCGTCGGCGATACGCACCTCGACCACTGCCACTCGGTGCACCACCAGGGCATCGCCGAGCTGGGCACCGGCTTGGTGCCCATCGGGTACAGCGAGGACGGCCAGCTCGAAGCCGTGGAACTGCCGACCAAGGCATGGGTCGTCGGGTTGCAATGGCACCCGGAAGACACCGCAACTCGCCAGCCGCAGCAGCAGGCCATCTACGACGAGCTCGTGCGGCGTGCCGGTTTACATTGACCGGTTTTACACTGACGTGGTGAATCCCCTCGTCGTCATCGTCGGCCGCCAGTCGGACGAGGCCCAAGGCGTGCGCGGCAAGCCCTTTGCCGCAGGTCAGGCGTACTTTCGGGCAGTCGAACGGGCGGGTGGAATCCCACTGATGCTGCCGCCGATCCCAGGCCTGGTCGACGACATCCCCTCGCTGTTGCGACGATTCGACGCAGTGGTGTTTCACGGCGGCGGCGACATCGACCCACGCCGGTACGGCCAAGAAGCCACCGAGGATTCGTTGTACGGCATCGTGCCCGAGCACGACGCTATGGAGTTGGCGATGGTGGCCGCTGCCATCGAGGCCGACAAGCCCGTGTTGG
>JANOJI010000075.1:0-13914 GCA_031408175.1 Ilumatobacteraceae bacterium | reverse complement strand
CTTCGGCATACGGCCAGTGGGGCGACCTACAGGTAGAAATGGTGCAACTCGGCGAATGCAGCCCGGCATCCCTGCAACGCAGCGTCGGCACTGCCACGGGCCTCCATCACATGGCCCACTTCGTCGAATCGCTGCCCGCCGAACAAGCCAGACTTGAATCGCTGGGGATGCCATGCGTGATGCATGCGACGACGCCCAGCGGTCTGCAATTCGCCTTCCACGACGTCCGGGCCGAGCTGGGTTATCTCGTCGAGCTCTACGAACCCGCCGACAGCGTGCTGCGGCTGTACAGAAAGGTCCGCGAGGCCGCCGTCGGCTGGGACGGTCACGATCCGGTCCGCGCCGGCTAGAGCTAGATGCCAGTCGAGTGTCTCACGCCCGCCCGGGGTGGCCCGAAACACTCCGTCATAGGAGCGTCAACTTCGTAGCCGCGAGTACCGCCCGCGCCCGCTCGAGCGGGTCCGGGTAGTCGATCGTCAGCTGGCGCGAGCGCATCTCCACCGACACCGGCACGTCGGGCACTGCCGACAGGAGGTCGGCGAGCGGCAAGTCACCGTGCCCTGGCAGCAGCCTGCCGTACAACGCCTCTTCGCGCAGGCCAGCAAGCGAGGAGTCCTCGATCACCGCGGGAGCATCGGCGATCTGCAGATACGGCAGCAACTGCGGTGCAACACCCACCAGATCGGCCGGCGTGCCGCCTGACCGGGCCAGGTGCAACGAATCGACCAGCACGGCGCCGTTGGTGTACCCCGCCTCGGCGACCACACTCAACGCAGCAGCGAGCGAGCCGATCGAGAAGATGGGCAGGAACTCGAGCACCAGTGTCACAACAGAGCCCGTGGCCCGATCGCACAGTGCCGCGAAACGCTCGACCACCTCCGAGCGATCAGCAGGACCACTGGCCACCAGCACGTGGCGGGCACCGATCTCGACAGCAGCGTCGATGAGCGCCTCGCCGTGATCGGGTCCGCGGCCGAAGATCACGGGCTCGATGTCGAGCGCGACGATGCCGGTGGCCGCGAGCCGACCGGCAATGGCACGAGGCGTGGACGGCGCCCACGTTGTCGAGTCGAACCAGATGCCCACCCCACCGAATCCTGCCTGTGCCGCAACGTCGACAGCTTCTGCCGGTCCGACATCGATCACCGTGGCTGCAGCGAGAGAGATCAGCCGTTCGCTCACGTCCTCCCGCCCATTTCGCGCATGAACACTTCCAGCGCTTCGACATGCTGCGCGGGCGACGAGAAGTGCGGCACCGGCACCTTCATGTATGCCGATCCGGTACTCATCGCGCGCATCGAAATGATCGAGCCGCCAGCCTGTTCGAACGCGCCAGCGTGCTCGTGCCACGTATCGGGGCCGAGCGCGTAGTCGATCAGCATCTCCGACCCGAATGTCGCGGGGTCGCGGCCTTGCTCGACCAGCAGCGAGCGAATCGTGGTGAGCGCCTCGACAACGGTCGGGCCGCTGCGACCGAAGATGAAACCGTCACCGATCCGCGCGGCGCGGCACAACGATCCAAGCTTCGACCCACCGAACCACACCGGGATCGGTCGAGACGGGCGGGGCACGAGTGCGGCGCGATCGATGTGATGAAACTCGCCGCTGAAGTCGACCAGGTCGTCGCCCCACAGAGCACGAAGGACGCCGACTTGTTCTTCCATCCGACGAGCCCGGGAGCCAAACGCCGTGCCGAGCGCGGTGTACTCGACATGGTTCCAACCGGTGCCGACGCCGAGCACCAGACGACCACGGGAGAGCAGATCGACCTCGGCTGCCTGCTTGGCGACCAGCACCGCTTGTCGCTGAGGGAGGATCAGCACGCCGGTGGCCAGATCGATCGTCGACGTCAGACCGGCGAGGTAGCCGAACAACACCATCGGCTCATGGAAGGGATCGTGCTGGGTGTACGGGCCTGTCAACGGTGGCGTGCGATCGGCATGCTCGGCACCGAGCACGTGGTCGTACGCGGTCAGCCTGACGTAGCCGAGGGCTTCTGCGGCTTGGGCGAAGTCGCGAACTGCGATCGGATCATTGCCGATCTCGGTCGTGGGGAAGACCGCTCCGAAGCGCACAAGTCGTCAGCGTAGGTGTCCGCGTCGCGCCGTGCGGCAAGATGCTGGAGATGAGCGACCGATGGACACCCGTCGCGATCGTCACGGGTTCAGCTTCCGGCATCGGCCTGGCCACGGTTCATGCGTTGCTCGACCGGGGTGCATCGATCGTCGCCACCGATGTCAGCGCCGATGTCTTGGCGGCACTCGGCAGTACGGAGCGAGTCACCATCATGGTCGCCGACGCCGCATCGGATTCCGACAATGAGGCGATGGTCCACCTGGCCGAGCGCACCTACGGCCGTCTCGATGTTGCGGTCTTCAATGCGGGCGTCCGGGCGTCCGGCGAGATCGACACGATCGACCTCGAGATCTGGGAACGATCGCTCGACGTCAACCTGCGGTCCGTCGTGTTCGGCATGCGCCACGCCGTGCCGGCCATGCGCCGAGCCGGTGGTGGCGCCATCGTCGTCACGGCCAGCAACACAGGGCTCGCCGGCGAGCCCATACGTTGGCCGTACGCAGCAGCCAAGGCGGGGGCGATCAACTTGGTACGG
Source organism: Ilumatobacteraceae bacterium (assembly GCA_031408175.1). Classification (GTDB taxonomy): domain Bacteria; phylum Actinomycetota; class Acidimicrobiia; order Acidimicrobiales; family Ilumatobacteraceae; genus JAENVT01. The sequence goes on along the minus strand of JANOJI010000075.1, from coordinate 11,303 downwards.
AGTGTGGCCATCGACGTCGCTGCCGACGGGATCAGGGTCAATGCCGTGTGCCCCGGGCCGACCCTCACGGGCATGACCGATCACCTGTCGGAGTCGCACCCAGACCGCTATGAGTTGTTGCGCCGCGTCGTGCCCATGCAGCGCTGGGCGGCAGCGGCTGAGGTGGCAGAGGCCATTGTGTTTCTCGCCTCTCCGGCTGCCTCGTTCATCACGGGCGTCGCACTGCCAGTTGACGGTGGAGTCACCGCAAACACCGGTCAGGCGCTGCCACGATTCGTGCCCGCAGATCAGTTGACACAGGAAGGTGGGTAGCGCCATGACAACCCGTCCATTTCGCTTCGGGCTGCAAGCATTCGAGGCATCCTCGGCCGACGACTGGTTTGCCACCGTACGTCGAGCCGAGCGACTCGGGTACTCCACGCTGTTCACGTCCGACCACTATTTCGGGCCCGGCGACATCGCCACCGAGATGAGCCACCGCCCGATCGACGTTGCCCCGTTGACGTCGATCGCGATGGCAGCGGCAATCACCTCCACGCTGCGAGTCGGTTGCCGCGTGTTCGCCTGCGACTTCCATCATCCGGTCGTTCTGGCCAAGGAGCTGGCAACGCTCGACATGCTCTCCGGTGGCCGGCTGGAAGTTGGCCTCGGGGCCGGCTGGACCGCAGCGGAGTACGACGGTCTCGGCATACCGATGGACTCTCCCGGCACGCGCATCTCGCGTCTCGCCGAATACATCAACCTCATGCGTGCCCACTGGAACGGCGATCCGATCAACATCAGCGGAACCCACGTGAACGTCCATGGTTTCGCCGGCCGCCCGCTGCCGGTCCAACAGCCGCATCCTCCGATCATGATCGGAGGCGGCGCGCCGCGGATCCTGCGACTCGCCGGGCGTGAGGCAGACATCGTCAGCCTCAATTTCAACAACTCCACTGGCAAGCTCGGCGCGGCGAGTGTCGCCGGATCGGGTCTCGACGTGACGCGCGAAAAGATCGGATGGGTGCGCGAGGGAGCCGGTGATCGGTTCGAACAGATCGAGCTCGAGATCGGCGCCGACGTCGGGCGTGGCGGCCGGCGGCGTTTATCACTACAAGGACGGACGCACTGCGCCACTGCTCAGCCATCCGCATGGCCTGTTCGGCAGCGTCGCCGAGATCTGCGACACGATCGTCGCCCGCCGCGAGCAACTGGGAATCAGCTACGTAACCATCGCCCAACGCAACATGGACGAGTTCGCTCCCGTGGTGGCTGCGCTCGCCGGCACGTAACGGAGCCTCTATTCGGGCGAGTGGCAGACCGCCTCGATGTTGTTGCCATCGGGGTCGCGCACGAAGGCGCCGTAGTAGTTCGGGTGGTATTCGGGCCACAGACGCGGCTCGTGCAGTACCTCGGCGCCCATCGCGATCGCAGCGGTGAAGAACAATCGCACGGCCTCGCGATCCGGTGCCGAGAAGGCGATGTGCGACTCCTTGAACCCTTCGCCGGTCTGATGCGGACCGATCCAGAAATCAGGCATCGGCGGCACGCCGTACCCGATGACCGGGCCGAAGTCCATGACGCGAGTACCTCCAAGCGGTGCGAGCACTGCGTCGTAGAAGGAGGTGCTTGCAGCAGTATCCGAACATTGGATGGACAGATGATCGAGCATGGTGCCATCATCCCACGCCCGTTGCAGCGACCGTCAGGCGGCGGCGATCGCCTTCGTGGGATTGGGCAGTTGCCGACGGTCGATCACGTGATCGACCAGTCCGTACGCAATGGCCTGGTCGCCACGCACGATGTAATCGCGATCGATGTCGGCGATGATGCGTTCGGCGGTCTGTCCTGTGGCCTCAACCAGGATCTCGACCATCCGACGGCGCATCTCGACCATTTCGGCCACGGCCAGCTCCATGTCGGTCGATTGTCCCTGCGCGCCGCCGTGAGGTTGGTGGATCAGCACCCGGGCGTTGGGGAGCACATATCGCTTGCCGGGCGTACCCGCCGCCAGCAGGACAGCTGCAGCGGATGCCGCCTGTCCGACACAGATCGTCGCCACATCGGGATTGATGAATCGCATCGTGTCGTGGATGGCGAAGAGCCCGTTCATGTCGCCTCCCGGACTGTTGATGTAGATCGCGATGTCGGCGTCAGGATTCTCGCTCTCCAGATGCAGTAGTTGGGCGACGACGAGGTTGGTGACGTTGTCGTCGATTGCTGCGCCGAGGAACACGATTCGATTGACGAGGAGCCGTGAGTAGATGTCGAAGGCGCGTTCGCCGCGACTGGTGCTCTCGACGACGGTGGGGACCAACATGGCCGCTCCTTTGAACTCTTCTAGTGCAACTGATTGGTTGCAGTTTGATCGTAGCAATCAGTCGCATGAGGTGCAACCATCTAGTTGCGCTACAATTCCGGACATGTCGCTGCCTGCTGATCCGACCATCGAACGCACTACTGATCTCGACATGACCGTCGACGAGTTGTGGACGCTGATCTCGACCGCCGACGGATGGAGTTCGTGGCTGACCGACACGGCCGAGATCGTCGTCGCCCCGGACGCCACCGGCACGGCAATCGAGGACGGGGTGGTACGCGAGATACGCATCGATTCCGTGTACGACGGGCGGCACATCGACTTCACGTGGTGGGACCGCGACGACCCATCGTCCGCCTCGTTCGTGCACCTCGAGATCGTCGAGTTGCCGGACAACAGATCACAGCTGCAGATCTGTGAACAGTTCATCGGCGTCGCGTCGACCACGGCAGTGTCGTGCCCGACTTCGGTGTCGTGGGACGTGAGGATGGTCTCGCTGTGGTTGCTGGAATTGCACTCCACCGTGATGGCGTGACGACCACGGCAGGCAGCGGAGCGCTCGACATGCTGTTCGGCGCGCTCGCCGACCCCACTCGGCGGCTCCTCGTCGAGCATCTTCTGACGAATGGGCCAACGACCGCGACAGTGCTGGCTCACACCACGCCGTTGACGCGCCAGGCGATCCTCAAACACTTGCAGGTCCTGGAAGCTGCAGGCCTGGTCGACCACGAGCGCGCCGGCCGCGAGGTGCGGTATCGGGTCACACCGCAGCCACTTGCGTCGGCTGTCGGATGGATACTCGACACCGCCGGGCTGTGGGACAAGCGCATCGACCGCCTGCGCCAGTTGTCGACATCACCCGCGTCTACATGAGGGGCACGACGTAGAAGGCGATCGCGGCGAGGTGACAACCCGCTCCGGCGATTGTGAACAGGTGGAAGACCTCGTGGAACCCGAACACCCTCGGCCACGGGTTCGGCCGCTTGAGCGCGTACACGACCGCACCGATCGTGTACAGCAGTCCGCCGCTCAGCACCAGCCCGAACCCGACCGTGCCGAGGTTGCGATTCAGTTCGTTGAAGGCGACCGCGGCCGACCAGCCGACGATGACGTAGATCGCCGTGAACAGCGGGCGGGGCACCTCGAAGGGTAACCACTCCAGTGTCATGCCAACGATTGCACCACCCCACGCCGCACACAACACCACGACTTTCTGCCAGCCGTCGAGCGCCACAGCCATGATCGGCGTGTAGGCGCCGGCGATCGCCAGGAAGATCGCCGAATGATCCAGGCGACGCATGATCGACCGGCCGCGATCCTGCCAACGCAAGCAGTGGTACAACGCCGAAACGCCGAACATCGTCAGCGTGCCGGCGACGTACACGACCAGCCACATCCGCTCGCTGAACGACGCTCCGGCAACGGACGCCATGATGATCCCGAGCACCGCGACCACAGTGAACGCGAGCACATGTGACCAACCGCGCAGCAGCGGCTTGACCACCACAGAATCCACGGTGTCGACGGTATCCAGGTGAAGCCCGATACGTTCGTGGATTCCACATGTTCCACGACAAGAATGTCTGACCCATGAGTACGAGCGACATCAGCAGCGGCGACAACCCCACTGGCATCGGGTTCGACATCGTTCGCGATCTCGTGCGCGCCGACAACGAAGCCGGCACCTTTGGCGGTCGCGTTCAAACTCGGTTCCCGCCGGAGCCCAACGGTTACCTGCACGTCGGTCACGCCAAGGCGATCTGCGTCGACTTCGGTGTTGCCGCCGAATTCGGCGGTGTGTGCAATCTGCGATTCGACGACACCAATCCCGACACCGAAGACATCGAGTTCGCCGGGTCGATCATCGACGACCTCACCTGGCTCGGATTCCCTCCGGGTGAGCCTCTGTATGCCTCCGATTACTTCGAGCAGCTGTACCTGTGGTCCGAGCACCTCGTGTCGAAGGGACTGGCATACGTCGACGACCAGGATGGTGAAACGATCTCGGCGCAGCGCGGCGGCTATGGCAAACCGGGTGTGGAGAGCCCTCATCGCGATCGTCCGATCGAGGAGAGCCTCGACCTGTTGCGACGGATGCGCTCTGGCGAGTTCGCCGACGGATCACACGTGCTGCGCGCCAAGATCGATATGCAGGACGAGAACATGCAACTGCGCGATCCGGTGATGTATCGCATTCGCCGCGGGCACCACTGGCGCACGGGCGACGAATGGGTGATCTACCCGACGTACGACTGGGCGCACGGCCAGAGCGATGCAATCGAGGGCGTGACCCACTCGTTGTGCACCCTCGAGTTCGACAGTCACCGCGCCTTGTACGACTGGTACCTCAGCCATCTGCCTCTTCCCGGCGACCAGCCACGACAGACCGAGTTCGCCCGGCTCGAACTCACCCACACCATCACATCGAAGCGTCGCTTGGCGCGGCTCGTGGCCGATGGTGTTGTCGACGGGTGGGATGACCCGCGCATGCCGACGCTTTGCGGGCTGCGGCGGCGCGGCTACCCGGCCGAGGCGATCCGCGCCTTCTGCAGCTACACCGGTGTCACTCGCACCAACAGCCGCCACTCCATCGAGCTGTTGGAGTCGTTCATCCGTCGCCAGCTCAACGAAGCGTCACTGCGACGGATGGCTGTCCTGCGACCACTGAAACTGGTGATCACCAATTGGCCGGACGACGCGGCGGGCAACCCGGTGGTCGAGCACCACCAAGTCGTCAACAATCCGGAGAATCCCAACGATGGGGTTCGCCTCGTGCCATTCTCCAAGGTGTTGTTCATCGAACGCGACGACTTCATGGAAGACGCCCCGCCAAAGTACTTCCGGCTCACGCCAGGCCGCGAGGTGCGACTGCGGTCCGCATACTTCGTCACGTGCACCGGTTGCGTGAAGAACGACGATGGCAATGTGACCGAGGTGCACTGCACCTACGATCCGGCCACGTCAGGCGGGAACGCCCCCGACGGCCGCAAGGTGAAATCGACCATGCACTGGGTGTCGGCCGACCACGCGGTTGACGCGACGGTTGCCCTGTACGAGCGGTTGTTCTCGACCGAGGTCCCGGGCGAGGCGACAGGCGATCCATTCGACGACCTCAATCCCAACTCTCGCGAGCTACTCACCGACTGCAAGGTCGAGCCGGCGTTGTCCGAGACACCCGCAGGCTCGGTCGTGCAGTTCGAGCGGCTCGGCTACTTCGCCCACGATCCGGTGACGCCAATGGTGTTCCACCGCACCGTCGGCCTGCGCGACGAATGGGCCAACATCCAAAGGCGCGACTAGCGGAACGTGGTGGCCGCGTCGACAAGACTGAACGGCATGGCACGAGGTCGGCTCCGGGTGTACCTCGGTGCCGCGCCGGGCGTCGGCAAGACCCATGCCATGCTCGAGGAAGGCGTACGTCGCGCTGGACGAGGTGCGGATGTCGTCGTCGGCCTGCTCGACGACTCGGCTCGCCAAGGCATTGGTGCGCTCGCCGCCGGATTTGAGCGCGCACCGACGGCGCGAGGTCCCAGCGGTGTTCCCGAGTTGGACGTCGAGGCCTTGCGGCAGCGGCAGCCTCAGGTGGTGCTCGTCGACAATCTTGCCCATCGCATCGACGCTCGCTGCGGCCGATGGGATTCGGTGGACGAATTGCTGAGTGACGGTATCGACGTGATCACGACCGTCAACATCTCCAACCTCGAGTCGATGAGCGACATCGTTGCCGGTATCACAGGCACGGCGAGCAGCGAAACGGTGCCAGATTCGGTCGTGCGCGGCGCTGATCAGATCGAACTCGTCGACATGAGCCCTGAGGCGCTTCGTCGACGGCTCGCCCACGGACACATCTATCCGCCCGATCAGGTCGACATCGCACTGGCCAACGTCTTCCGTCCCGAAGTGCTCGGCAAGCTGCGCCAACTCAGCCTGTTGTGGCTCGCCGATCGAGTGGAGGAGCAGATCGAGCGACAACTGCTCTTGGATGATCCGGATGACACACGAAGCGTGCGCGAGCGGGTGGTCGTTGCGCTCGGCGGGCACGGAGGCGATCGCCTGGTTCGCCGCGCCGCGCGCATCGCCGGCCGAACCGGCGCCCAGTTGGTCGGCGTTCACGTGGTCAGTGCGGGACATACTCCGGGCCGTGACCTCGAGCGTCAGCGCGGGCTCTTGGTCGGTCTCGGCGGCGTCTACCGAGAGATCGTCGGCGACGACGTCGCCCAGGCGCTGGCCGCCTTCGCACGCGTCGAGCAGGCAACCCAGCTGGTGATCGGCGCCGTCCCCCGCGATGCCGGATCCCCGAACGTGTCGTCCGTCGTCAGCGAACTCATCGACGGGATCGGCTCCGTCGACGTCCACATCGTCGCCACCGATATCGCCGATCAGCCGGCCGAACCGCTTCGGACCGGTCGATCCGGACCGGCCCGGCCACGACGGATGCAGACAGCTGCCTGGGCGCTGTGCATTCTTGGGCTGCCACTCTTGACGGCGATCCTCGTCTCGGCACGCCGACACGTGTCGGTCGGGTCGGCGCTGATGTTCGATCTATGCCTGGTCATGGCGGTCGCCGCGTTGGGCGGCGTGCGGGCGGGCCTGGTCGCTTCTGTGGGCGCCTTCGGGCTGACCAACTGGTTCCTGACGCCACCGCTGCACACCGTTACGGTGGGCGATGCCCAGAACGTCGTGGCGCTCACGGTGTTCGTGCTGGTCACCGTCGTTGTCAGTTTCCTCGTCGATCGCGCCGCCCGGAGGTCTCGCGAAGCCGCAGCTGCTCGGGCGGAGGCTGCGGCATTGGCTCGGTCGGCCGCAACACTCGTTGGCGCCCACGACCCCCTTCCCGACCTGCTCGAACAGCTGCGAGCTACGTTCGGATTGGCGTCGGCATCCGTGTTCGAACTGACAGGCCAGGGGTGGTGGCCAATTCACGTGTCGGGCCATCCCGAACTCCTCGACCCCACCGAGGGCACGTCAATCGACATCTCTGCCGATGGAAAGCTGCGGCTCGTCGTGTCCGACAATGCGTTACGGCCCGAACAGCTGGAAGTTCTGCGAGCGTTCGCCGATCAACTGGCGATGGCTGTCGAGGCGCGGCGACTCCGCGTCGATGCCGCCAACGCCGATCTGTTGGTCGAGGCGAACGCGTTGCGTACAGCACTGCTGCAGGCGGTGTCGCACGACTTCCGCACACCGCTGGCCACGATCAAGGCATCGGCATCGGGTCTGTTGCACACAGATGCGACCTTCTCCGAGTCCGATCGCCGCCTGTTGCTCGTCGACATCGACGACGCCGCCGATCGGCTCGATCGCATGGTCCGCGACCTCCTCGACATGAGCCGCTTGCAGGTCGGCGCCTTGGATCTCACGTTGCGATCAGTGGCATTGGAGGAAGTGGTCGCGGCGGCACTCTCAGGTCTTGCCGCTCCACCGGGTCGCGTCGAGGTCGACGTACCCGACTCATTACCGACCGTGCTCGCCGACGCAGCACTGCTCGAGCGAGCCGTCGCGAATCTGGTGTCGAATGCGATGGCGTGGTCGCCCGCCGACAGTGCCGTGAAGGTGCAAGCGGGCCGGATCGGAAGTGCGATCGACCTGCGCGTCGTCGATCGAGGTCCAGGAATACCGCGCGACGAACGCGAGCGGATCTTTCTTCCGTTCCAGCGCCTCGGCGATCGATCGAACGACGCCGGGGTCGGGCTCGGGTTGGCCATCGCCAAGGGCTTCATCGAGGCAATGGGGGCTCGCCTCACCATCGACGACACCCCCGGCGGCGGTCTCACGATGGACATCCGACTGCAGATCGCCGACGAGGTGGAGCCGTGACCCGCATCCTGGTCGTCGACGACGAGATCCAGATCCGGCGGGCACTCGACATCAACCTTCGCGCTCACGGCTACGACGTCGTCTTGGCTGCCACGGGCGAGGAGGCACTGACCGAAGCTGCAGCGAGTGTGCCAGACCTGGTGCTGCTGGATCTCGGACTGCCGAGCATGGACGGTGTCGACGTGATCCGCGGCCTGCGTGGCTGGACGTCGATTCCGATCATCGTGCTGTCGGCTCGCGACAGTGACGCCAGCAAGGTTGCGGCGCTCGACGCCGGCGCCGACGACTACGTCACCAAGCCCTTCAGCATCAACGAACTGCTGGCACGATTGCGTGCGACATTGCGCCGCCATCACCCCGCACCCGAGGAGCCGGTGGTCGAGACCTTGCACTTCGCCGTCGACATGGTCAATCGACGCGTGACCCGGGCCGGCGAGCCGGTGCACCTCACACCGACCGAATGGGAGATCGTCGAGCGACTCGTCCGCAATCCCGGCCGCTTGGTCACCCAACGACAGTTGCTGCAGGACGTGTGGGGTCCGCAGTACGAAAGCGAAACGAACTACTTGCGGGTGCACCTCGCAGCGATCCGCCGCAAGCTCGAACCCGACCCAGGTCAACCTCAGTATTTCATCACCGAGCCTGGCATCGGCTATCGATTCGAGCCGTCTTGACGCCGTCTTGACGCCGTCTTAACGACGACTCGATCGATCTTTTCGTTGCCTAGACGGCACCAGTATCGGCTGCCGGGTTGAGTGATGATGTGCTCCTTGAAGACGATCTCCGCGTAACGCCTGCCCCGGTGTCGGAACCACCGTCCGCCGCGTCGACTGTTCCGTCGATCCCCGAGCCGATGGGGTACCGGCTGAAGAACAAAGTGCTCGGGCCGCCGCTACACACCGATCGGCTGGAGCACGAGACCCTCGGCAATCCGACGGCGCTTGCCGTCTTTGCATCCGACAACCTGTCGTCGTGCGCATACGCGACCGAAGAGATCCTCCGTGTGCTGATTCCGGTCGTTGGGCTCGCAGCCTTCTCGCTCGTCACGCCGGTCACAATTGCGGTGCTCGTGGTGTTGGGATTCCTGATCCTGTCGTATCGCCAGACGATCAAGGCCTACCCGTCCGCTGGTGGCGCGTACATCGTCACCCGCGACAACTTCGGGCTTCTTCCGGCTCAGTTCGCTGGCGTTTCCCTGCTCATCGACTACATCCTCACGGTTGCCGTGTCGGTCGCCGCCGGCAGCGACGCGCTCGCATCGGCATTTCCCTCGCTCTCGCCCTTCAAGCATTGGATCGCAATCGGTTTCGTGTTGTTCATCGCCTACGGCAACCTGCGTGGCACCAAGGAGTCCGGGAAGATGTTCGCCGTCCCGACGTACTTCTTCATCGTCAACATGTTCATCCTCATCGGGGTGGGCGTCGTGCGCGAACTCACTTCCTCGCTGGGGCGTGGTGCGACCAACGACGAGGGCATGGTCGTGCTCGGCACCCACCAAGGCAACGGCCTGCTCATGGGCGCCACAGTCTTCCTGGTCCTCAAGGCATTTGGCTCGGGCGGCGCGGCGGTCACCGGCGTCGAGGCGATCTCCAACGGAGTGCCGGCCTTCAGGGCACCGGCATGGAAGAACGCCCGCAAGACATTGGTCGTGATGGGGTCTCTGCTTGCCGTGATGTTCCTCGGCCTGTCGATGCTGGCAGCACGAACCCACGCGATGCCGTACGACGACGGCGTGCCGTCCGTCATCTCACAGGTCGGCAGGCTCGTCTACGGCGAGACCGCACTCGGTCATGTTCTGTTCTACGCATTGCAAGCCGGCACGATGCTGATCCTCGTGCTGGCCGCCAACACCAGCTTCGCCGACTTCCCACGACTCGCCTCGTTCCAGGCCGGTGACAGCTTTATGCCTCGCCAACTCACGATTCGCGGACATCGATTGGTGTTCTCCAACGGCATCATCTTCCTTGCCGCGGCGGCAGTCGTCACGCTGGTCGCCACCGGTGGTGAGGTCAGCCGCCTCATCCCGCTGTATGCGATCGGTGTGTTCACCGGTTTCACGTTCAGCGGAGCCGGTATGGCCAAGCACCACATCACCCACAAGGAGCCGTCGTGGAAGCGCGGGCTGTTGATCAACGGCATAGGCGCGCTGCTCTCGCTGGTGGTGCTCATCGTGGTAACCGTTGTGAAGTTCCACGACGGCGCATGGGTGATCATCGTGTTGATACCGCTCATGGTCTACATCGTCGTGCGGCTCAATCGCACGTACTCTGCCGAAGAAGTCGAACTGCAAGAAGATGCACAGGCGCTAGCCGAAGCGCACACCATGCGCACCCACTCGGTGGTGGTGCTGGTCGACACCCTCGATGCTGCGACCGCCCGTGCCATTCAGTACGCGCGCACACTGCAGCCCGATGACCTGCGGGCCGTGCACTTCGACCTCGACTCGTGGCGGACCAGTCAGCTGGTGAAGGCGTGGGGCGACCTCGGCCTCGCCCGATTCCCACTCGACATCGTCGAGTGTCCAGACCGCCGCATGCCGCGAGCAGCGCTGGAGCTCGCCGTCCAGACGACGGCTGATCACGACACCGAACTGACCATCCTGATCCCGCGACGCGAGTACACCAAGGTGTGGCACCGCCTGTTGCACGACCGTTCCTCGAATGCGATCGTCGCCGCGCTCGGCGACACGCCGCACTGCAACGTCACGATCGTGCCCTACCACCTCGGTCAGGGCCGGTCGGCAGCCGAACCTGCTCCCGCTCTACCGGTGGCGCCCCCGTCGACGTTCAAGCCTGCCAAGACCGGTCCGGCGGCGACCAATGTGACGCCGACGGATCTCCCCGAGCAGCGCACGCGCATCGCCAGCCTCGGCTCGAGGCAGCGTTCGACCGTCGCCGGCCGTGTGCGTGCGATCAGGGTGCAGCCATGGGGCGGCAACCCAGCGTTGGAGTGCACGCTCGCCGACGAGACCGGCAGCATCACGGTGGTCTTCTTCGGTCGCCGCGAGATCGGCGGTGTGCGTCTGGGCACGATCATGTCGGTCACCGGTGTGGCTGGCGAGCATCACGGCATGCGGGCGATCCTCAACCCCGAGTACGCAATCATCTCCACTCCCTCGGCACCCAGCAAGCCCGACCACCACGAGCCGACGAAGCGCACCGAGAAGCGATCCGAACGGCGCTGACGG
>JANOJI010000026.1:0-3212 GCA_031408175.1 Ilumatobacteraceae bacterium | reverse complement strand
CACGCTCTCGCGACCGCAGATGGAGCTCGTTGCCGCGCGTGTCTCGCAGCTTCGCGAGTGCTTCTATTGAACGACTGCTCACGCCAGCATGCTCAGTTGGAGCGGCCAACAAGGTGACGCCGAGGTCGACCTCGACGCCGTCGCGGCAGGTCACGGCGACGTCGGGATACCGCTTGGTGGCGAACTGCTGCGGTTCGCGACAGCGACGGCCAGCCTGCGCGGCGATGTCGTCGAGATGGCCGCCGCCCGCCAGGCACTGGTCGCGATCGCCGGACAAGCGATCATGGTCGACGCTGCGGCGGTGGCGGCCAACTTCCACATGATGACCCGGCTGGCAGACGGCACCGGAGCGCGGTACCCCGCGTTGCGGCTCGGCGACATGTCGTCGACGATCGCCAGGATGGGTGCCGCCGATATGGCGTCGCGACGTTGAACGTCCGAGTGTTTGCTGCTCATCGAGTGTCTGCGGCCCGCCCGGGGTGTACGGAAACACTCCGACGGACGAGGAGGACCACTCGATGGCAACATCATCACACCGTGCTGTCGAACTCAACGTCGAATGAAAGCGCAGACCGCTGGGTCAAATGGCCCTGTGAGGCACCTCGACGGAACTGATGATGAGGGTGGGTCTGGACTGGGCCGACCAGCACTCCGTCGACCGCCGCGGCCGGCCGCACCACGTCGAGGTGGATGCGGTTTCGAAGCGGCCGCGGCTCCGTCGACTGCCGGATCCGTATCGCGGGGTCGCGCCGCAACGGATCCTCCAAACCGCCGTCCTCCCCGGGCGCGTAGTCGAGCACGCGCTGCCAGAACCGCCTCACCACAGTCGGGTTCGCGGATTCGAACACGCCGCTCAGGTGCTGCAGCACGGCAGGGTTCGCGGCCAGCCCAAGATCCCGCGCGGCCGCCGACACCGCCTCGGCGTGCTCGTCTGAGTCGAGGCGCACCCGCATGCCGTCGACCACGATCTCGGCCGACAGCTCCACGATGCGCCCGGCGAGCGCAGCGGGTCATCATCACTATCCGGAGGGAGATCGGCAGGGGCATTGAGGTACGCCATTGATCATGATCAGGCTCGGCGTCACCTGATCTCGTACCGCCGGGCCGCGTTGCCGACCACATGGGATCATGTAAGCGATGGCCCGGACATCCACCATGCGGTCCCTCGCTTCGAGTTCGCCATGGGCTCGGTATGCCGACGTGTGTGCCGCTTGCGGTGTTCGCGATCGCGAGTGCACCGAATCGGCGATCTGTCGCCCGCCCGGCCCTCGAGGCGCCGAGCTCAGCGACCTCCACCCAGTTCCCGAACAACCCGGTTCGTGATGCGCCACGACACGCCACAAACCTCGCGCTGCTCGAACGCCTCGACCATGCCGTGCCTACTCCGGTGCGGACGCGCCGATGGCGCCATTGACGCAGTGTTATGGTCGGCTCCGTCGTCGTCGAAGGAAGTGGTGCCGTGACTTTCGCTAGTGGTGGCTATCCCGTCCAGAAACCCATGCCAGGTGGGGGACCGAGACGCGCCCACAGCGTGAAGCTGGCGATCAAGTTGCGCATGGCGGTCCTCGCGGGTGTGCCATTGTTCGCCGGGCTGTCGAAACGCCAATTGCAGGAGATGGCACGTGGCTGCACCAGCCGGCGCTGGCCCTCCGACTGCATCGTCGTTCCCGAAGGTACGAAGGCCGAAGTCTGCTACATCATCGTCGAGGGAACGGTCGATGTCCGTCGAAACGGTCGCACCATCGCTCAACTCGGTCCTGGAGAGTTCTTCGGAGAGATCGGGCTCTTCGATCCAGGTCCCCGCACCGCAACAGTGACGACCACGACAGAAATGACTTCAGTGGAGCTGTCGCGACGGAGTTTCCTGGCAGTCGCCGGGGACAAACCCGCGATCTTGTTGCGGATGTGAGAAGCGTTGGCGAAACGCCTCCGGGAGACCACCGCGAAGCTCTCCTACTAGTCGGGTTGTGGGAGTCTGCCGACCTTGACCGAAGATCTGGGCCTGAGGTACGAGTTCGGCACCATGGGCGCGGATCGGGAGTTCTGGGCGGTATCGAACTGATACCATCCTGGCATGGCTATGACGCTCCGCCTCACCGACAGCGAACAAGCGGCACTCCGCGCACGTGCTGACGCCGAAGGCATTTCCATGCAGGAAGCCGCACGCCGAGCCGTCCGAGAGTTCGTCACCCGAGGCCAACACAACGACCGCGTCAACACCGCCGCCGCACGAATCATGGACAAACACGCCGACGCCCTCCGACGCCTCGGCGAATGAGCGACCCCATTGAGTACTTGGATCTCGATGACCTGATCGACCTCGCTCGCACGCTGCTCGGCGATCCGCCACCGATTCGTGACCTCGGCCTCCTTGGCTCCGCAGCGGCGCGACCGCAAGCAACCGCCTTGGGACAGGACGCCTACCCAGACCTGGTTACCAAGGCGGCAGCCCTGTTGCAATCCATCGTCAACAATCACGCCCTCGTTGACGGCAACAAGCGACTTGGCTGGCTGGCCGCCGCAGTGTTCCTCGAGCTCAATGGGGTGAAAGCCTCACGGGCCTCCAACGATGCCGTCTATGAGCTTGTCATCTGGATCGCCGCGTCCAACCCTGATCTCGACGACATTGTTCATCGTCTGCGCCGCGTCGCACAGCCTGGTCGCCGGCACACGTAGGGACGCCACGAGGACAGTCCAGATCGGCAGTTCGGCGCCATTCACACTGGCTCACGACGTTTGATGACTGGCGCCCCCCGCATAGGGGCCGGAGTCGTCAAACGCTGGCCCGGTAGCGCAGATTGCCCTGATAGATGATCTTGTGCAAGGGCGTTGCGTGATTCGTAGCGTTCGGGGTCTGGTCGGGTGTGTCTCTCGAGTGCCCTGTCGCTGTGATGGTTGACTTCCGAGCGAAGCGACCAGCCGGTCAGATCCAGTCGCGGTGTGGCTCGTAAGAGGAACGGCAGCAACCACATATCAGGTGTGCCCACCGTGGCGAATCCACACTCAACTGAACCGGCCGGGGTTTTGCATCAGGTCCTCCCAGTCCCTGGAAGGACCCCCGCAGCGCATTACTAAGAAGCCAAAGAAGAAGCCCGCCAAGAAGCGGAAGTAGAGGGCTCATTCAGCCCCCTCGCCGGGGCACCGCCCCTGCGTTTGCTTTGGATATAGTCGCCCTATAAAGTCAACCAATTCATTCGTTCGCTTCCATGAAG
>JANOJI010000619.1:0-2048 GCA_031408175.1 Ilumatobacteraceae bacterium | reverse complement strand
ACCATCACGACGCTGCGGCTGGCGCAGGTGCCAGGCCAGGCAGCGATCGCCGGTGTTGTCGCGGTTCTGGCCCTGTTCGTCGGTGAACTGCTGGGTGACGATCGCTTTGCCGGCTCCGGCAACGCGGCATTCACCCTCGGTTCAGCACTGATGGCTCCGTCGTTCGCGTCGTTCAGCAGGCGACGCGGCCGAAGACCGGCTCTGGTGGCAGCGTTCACGATCGGGGCGTGTGGGGCGGCAGTCGCCGCATTCGGTGGACAGATGCGCTGGGTGTGGCTGTTGCTTGTGGGCATGGTCATGTTCGGTGGCGCGCAGGCGGCGTCGCTGCAGGGTCGATTTGTTGCCGCAGACCTTGCCGAGCCCGGACACGGACCGCGTGCCATCGCCGCCGTGGTCTGGATAGGCACGCTGGGTGCCGTGTTCGGTCCGGTGCTGACCCCCCAGTGGAAAGAGCTAGCGCCGCACCTAGGGCTGGATCCGAGTGTTGGACCGATCGCGTTCGCTGCCGTGTTGTCGCTTGGAGCGGCGGCCATCATCTGGTTTCGTTTGCGCCCCGATCCGCTTGCCGTCAACGGCGGGATCGACCCGTCGGCCAGTCGCGTGCAGCCGATCAAGTCGGTGAAGCGGTCGTGGGTGGTCATCCGACGCGAGCCGATGGTGCAGCTGGGTCTGGCCTCCATGATCACGGTGCAGGCCGCGATGGTTGCCGTGATGACGATGACGCCGCCCCACATGCGCGACCACAATCAGGCCGGATCGTCCGCCTACGTCATTGCCGTGCACATCGCCGGCATGTATGGCTTGGCGCCGTGGGTCGGTCGATTCGTCGAACGAGTTCGTCCCGATCGTGCGGTCGTGGTCGCCGCACTCGTGCTCGCCAGCGGTACCGCAGGCGCGGTGTTGGCTGGCTACCACCGGCCGCTGATCTTCGTCGGTCTGTTCCTGCTCGGTCTCGGTTGGAACATTGGGCTGATCGCGGGAAGCTCGCTGGTGACGAGCTCGGTGGAGCTATCGGAGCGGGTCGAGCTGCAGGGAACGGCCGACCTGATGATGAGTTTCTGGGGAGGGTGTGCGGCGTTCGGCTCCGGTTTCATCAAGCGGGCCTGGGGTTTCCATCTCCTCGCCAACGGCACGAGCCTCGCCGCGTTGGCCCTTGCTGTGTTTGCCGGTATGAGGTTGTTCAGCTCCCGCGAAGGCGCTTACTCAGCTCGTTGAGGCGTTCTTTTTCGGACTTGCTCAACGAGTTCATACCCGTCGCGCTGATCTTGTCGAGCAACTCGTCGAGCTCGCTCTGGGCTGCCGACACCGTCGTCGTGCCGGCCCATGGTCCAGCGACGACTGCTGGTCGCCTGGTTCGCTTCGGCCCGCGGCGCCGATGCGGCATCGACACCTTGGGGATCCAGGGGAACCCCTCGAGCATTCCAACCGCTCGGGCGGCGAGCGCACCGACGACGAGCGAGACGACGAAGAACAGGAGGTGTCGCCCGTTGCGATCGCCTGTGAGCTGGAGCACTTCGGCTGCGACGTAGATGGCGCCGAGAACCCAGGCTGGGATGCCGAAGAAGAAACGCACGTTCGGATACTCCGCAATGAACGTGAGCAAGACGACGAGTTGCACGGTGTGCACGCCGGCTTGCGGGAGGTCCAATGCGGTGCCCACCAAGCCTGGGATGACGATGATCATTGCCAGATACCATGCGAATTTGGTCCGACCGACCTGCTCCTCGAGTCGGCTGCCGAAGTACCACAGCACGGCGATCGAGACGATCACCCATAACAGTTGCCGGTCGAAGCCGTTGGCCAGGGGCCATGTGACGATGCGCCAGATCTGGCCCGATGTGATCTCGTCGGGAATCAGGGCGAGCCTGACGAGGATCGTCTTGTCGATTGCGTACACCAGCACCGACACGGCGCACATCAACCCCAGAAGGGCCGCAGAGCCGATCTCCAGCGTGCCGACGCGGAACCACGGGTCGTTCGGTCCCCGACGGTTCGGCTTGGAGTACGCAAATCGGCCGGCCACGGGCCAAACCCTACCGCGGGTCACG
>JANOJI010000576.1:0-3916 GCA_031408175.1 Ilumatobacteraceae bacterium | reverse complement strand
AACACGTCAGCAGGCGCGCGACGCCGCGGCGCTGGTGGAGGTGGGCTACGACGTCTTGACGCCGGTGACCGACCCCGATGCCGCGCTCGCCGACGGTGCGCCGGTCGCGGTGTGGGGTACCGACACGAACGTGTTGAGTGTCAGCGAGTACTCGCGCGGCGACGTCGACAGCGGTCTCGCGAATGCCGCACACACGGTGCACGAGGTGTTTCATACGCAACGCGTCGAGCAGGCCTTCCTGGAGCCGGAGAGCACGCTGGCGGTGCCGTCGTCGATCGACGGTGTACGCCACCTGCAGGTGTATTCAGGGGGCCAGGGTGTCTGGGACGATCGCGACGACATCGCCCGAGTGCTCAGCGTCGGCAACGAGCAGGTGACCGTGACGCTGGTGTCGAACGGCGGAGCATTCGGCGGCAAGGAAGACATGAGCAACCAGTGTCACGCATCGCTTGCGGCATGGTTGCTCGATCGGCCGGTGAAATGCACGCTGTCACGCGAAGAGAGCCTGATGATCCACGCCAAGCGTCACCCGATCCGCCTCGAGTACTGGGCTGGATGCGATGCCGACGGTCATCTCACCGCCATTCGCGTGCGTGGAATCGGTGATAGCGGGGCGTACGCCAGTGTTGGGATGAAGGTGCTCGAGCGGGCCGCCGGTCACAGCAGCGGCCCGTATCGCGTGCCGGCCCTCGACGTCAGCGCGGTTGCGGTGCGCACCAACAATCCGATCTGCGGAGCGTTCCGTGGCTTCGGCGCCAACCAGGCTCAGTTCGCCATGGAGGGGATCATCGATCGCCTCGCGGAGATGGTCGGCATCGATGGATGGGAGATGCGCAAGCGCAACGTCATCCATCCCGGGCAAGTGTGGGGGCCCGGCCAGATCATGGACGACGGCTGCGGTGGTGCCGAAGTCTGCCTCGACGCGATCAAGCCGCACTATGACGCGGCTCGCGCCGACGGCAAGGCGATCGGGCTCGGTCTTGGGTTGAAGAACTCGGGCCTCGGCAATGGGTTCCGCGAGTTGTGCCGTGCCGTCGTCCGATTCCGCGGCGACGGCAAGGTCGAGGTTCGTCACGGCTGGACCGAGATGGGCCAGGGCGTGCACACCGTGGCACTGCAGGTGGCAGCGCAGGAGCTCGGCATTGACCCGAACCGCATCGAGGTGATCGTCGATACCACACGCGACCTTGGCTTCGGGCAGACAACCGGCTCCCGCGGCACGCTGATGGCCGCCGGATCTGTCCGCGACGCGTGCATCGCCGCGCTGGCGGGCGGGTGTCAGCTCGATGTCGACTATGTGGGTGAGCACTTGGTCGATTGGACACAGCAGCTCGGTGATCCCGAGAACCCCAATCCCACGATCCATGCTGCTTTCGGCTACGCGACCCAACTCGTCGTGATCGACCGCGAAACCGGCGACATCGAGCGTGTGGTGGCCATCCACGACGTTGGCAAGGCGGTCAACCCGATCCTGTGCGAAGGGCAGATCGAAGGCAGCGTGCACATGGGCCTCGGCTACGCACTGACCGAGGATTTTCCAGCGGACCCGGCGACGGGCTTCCCGACCAACATGACACTTCGATCGCTCGGCATCCTGCGCGCCAAGGACGTGCCGCCGATCGATGTGCACCTGGTCGAGGTTCCACAGCCGAAGTCGCCATACGGGATCAAAGGCGTCGGTGAGATCGGGCTGGTGCCCACCGCCCCCGCAGTCGCCGCCGCACTGCGCGACTACGACGGCCAGTGGCGAACATCGCTGCCGATGCGCCCCAAGTTCGGGCCCGCGGCCGACTGAGACGAGACAAGAAATCGATGCGCTTGTGAGCCGGCGCCCCGATGCGGGGCCGGAGTCATCAATCGCTTGATCAGGGGGACTCTGCTCATCCCAACCCTCCATGTTGCGATCGAGTGGTCCAACTCGCGGTCAGGCATAAGTCCTTTCTGGCGCGACAGGCGGACCTGTCGTACGGCGATATCCCTCGCGGTCCCCGCGCTGAGACCATCGGGCAGTTCCGTGTAGGTAAAGGTTGGGCCTTCAGCCCGTTGGAACCAGACTGGTTCCGGCGATGACCATGGCGATGCGACCGTCCTCTGCGACCATCACGAGGGCGCCGCTGCCGAATTTGACCTGCGGGAGCGGGCCGTTGGGTTCGATCGACGTCAGCGGGCCTGGATCGACGCCAAGCTGAGCGAACAGGTCGACCGCGATACTGCGCGCCTGATGGTCGCTGGCCCCCGGGCCATCTTGTGCGCCGAGGTCCCAGTACTGCCAAACACCCCAAAGCGGTACGTTCACGCACAGACCCCGTGGCTCGAGACGGCCGATGCATTGGCCAGCTCCGTGCTCTCCGTCGCGTTGCTCCAGTTCACCCTCGACACCAAGCACAGCCGCCAACGCTTGCACTGTTGCGTCACCGATCACAGGCGTCGCCGCCATTGTGACTGGTGGGTGGGTCACCACGTCGGCGACGATCGCCGTGGTAGGCGGCACCGCGTCATCGACATCCACCTGCGCGCTGCTCACCGGCGCGATTGTGGATCCCGACTGCGATGTGGTCGTCGGCGCTGCGGTCTCGATGTTCGCCCCATCGCCAGTCGGCAAAGCAACGGTGTCCAGAGCAATCGTGGCACCAGAACCGAAATCGTCTCTGGCCCCACATCCCACCAGCAGGCCGACGCATGGAAGGCCAATGATCGCGCCAAGCAGAAACACTCCGCCCGCACGAGGTTTGCCGCTGCAGTGGGAACAAGGGTGCTCAGAGTTGGTCACGAACGCAGCCTGCCGGATCCGACGCTGCCCACAAGGGTCGAGTCCGCGGCGGAGACGACACACCGGCCAGACAATTTGGCGCTGTCTGGAGTCGGTCCACGGCGTTTGATGACTGGCGCCCCGATGCGGGGCCGGAGTCGTCAAGCGCTGCAGCGAAGTAGCGTCGAATGCCCGTTCTGGAGTGCGTTGGCAACTGAACGTCGCCGTCAGTCGTGTCGCCGCTCAACTGGAGACCACTCGATCTAGTGGAGAGTTTGCCCCTTCATCTCACCCGACTGAGACGACCTCATGCCCGGACGAGCTCGACGAACGTTGTTCCCCCTGCAAGGGGGATCGGTGTGCCGGCGGCATCGGCGAAGCCGAACGCGTCGGTCGGTGTGGCCCGCGACCATGTGCCGACCACGGCGACACCGTTGCGGTGCACGACGACCTGACCTTGGCCGACGGTCTGGGCTTCCGGGCTGCGCACATCCGCTGGGCTCGGGATGTAGACGACCGACATGATCACCACGTTCGTCGCCGAGATCTGTGTCCCGTCTGCCGCAACGTGGGGTCCGCCGCCCTGATGGCGCAGATACTGGCCGGAGAGCGGATCCCACACCCAGACGATGTCGACTCCATCCATCCGCACATCGAAGGCTCCGTCGGCCTCGCCCTGCGGCAGGTAGGCATCGTCGAACGACCAAGGTGGTCGTGCCGGCCCGGCCGATGGCCCCGCCTCGAGCGCGCAGGCCGGATCGACAACGAGGTTGTGCGGTGCCTTCCGGCCGGAGGCTCGCCGGTAACAGCGCCCGATCGTCTGCGCGCTGACGTTGACCAGGATCCCTGAGGTTGCCGCGGAGCGGACGACCGCGGTCACGTTCTTGTTGCCACCCGACCAGGCGAGCACGGGACGATTGAACGCGGCGAGGACGTTCATGTCGCTGGTGCGCGCTGATCGGATCGGCCCGATGGTGTCGGGGAGTCGGGAGTGGAAGATGGCGATGAACCTGGTCAGGAACTCGACGTTCTCTTCGAAGATCACGTCAGCCGATGACAGCGACCATTGTGGTCGGGCTCTTGGATGGTTGTCGATCTTCACCGCGAGTGCGGCGACGTTGCCCAGTTCAGGTGGCGAGGCAAGGTTGGTGAGTGCTGCGACACCGG
>JANOJI010000575.1:0-4829 GCA_031408175.1 Ilumatobacteraceae bacterium | reverse complement strand
GGCAGCCATCGTGGCATCCCCGACACATACGATGCGATTCATGACCACGCTGCCGTCGTATCACGATCTCCCGAAGGTGAATGATCTGCCCGCCAGTTGGGGACTGTTGGGTTCGGGCGGCCCCGACTACTTCGGGTGCCTCAATCTGATGACACCCGACAAGCTCGTGGCTGCGGCGCGGTTGGTCACTCGGGGGGCGATCTTCGCGCTCAACTGGTCCGCCGATCTTCCGGATCCGCCGATGTTCGGCAGGCTCAAGCACACCCACGAGGTTCTCGACCGTGCGACCGGGCACGACGACGTCTTGCACGGATGGAACACACAGTCGTCGTCGCAGTGGGACGGTTTTCGCCACGTGAAGAACGTTCCCAGCGGCTTCTACGATGGCGTGCCCGACGCCGACCACGGCGTGGATCACTGGGCTCGCCGGGGCATCGCTGGTCGCGCTGTTCTGTGCGATGTCGGTCGCTGGCGGGCCGCGCAGGGCCGACCGCTGCAGTACGGCGAGCCCGACGTGATCGAGCCTGACGACATCCTCGCCACGCTCGATGCACAGGGGTCGCCACTGGAGCACGGCGACATGCTGTTGATGCGCACCGGTTGGACAGAGTGGTACGAGACATCGACCGACGCGGCCATGCGTGCCGCTGCGGCCGACCGGGCGACGCTGAAGGCACCGGGATTGCCGTCGGGGGAACGCACCGCCGAGTTCCTGTGGGACCTGCACATTGCCGCAATCGGGGCCGACAACCCCGCTGTCGAAGTGTGGCCGCAGGGAACGGGCCAGAACGCAGACGACGTCGCTGCACTGAAGGCGAATCATCCCGAACGCATGCACGAGGTGTTCGCCCACTCGTTGTTGCTACCGATGCTGGGCATCCCACTCGGCGAGCTCTTCGACCTATCGGCCCTCGCCGCCGATTGCGCCGCCGACGGCCGGTACGCATGCTTGTTCGTGTCGGCTCCACTCAACATTCCACATGGCGTTGCGACCCCACCGAATGCGTTGGCGATCAAGTAGCCGACATGACTTCGCTGCTGCCCGTTCACGATCTCAACACCTTCGTGTCGACCAGAGACGCCCTGCATCGTGTCGCCGAACACGTGCTGGCCAAGGCGCGATTCGTCGATGATCGCGAGATCAGGCTGACGGCCTTCGCCGGCGGGTTCGCCACGCCGATCCTCGACGGCGACACTCGGGTGCGGGTCGATGCCGACGATCTGGTCATCGACGACAGCACGGGGTCGCGGCGTATCGGATTGACGACTATCGGCGACGCTGCTGCATTCGTCGGTGTCGAACCCGGCTTCCCGAATGAGTTGTACGAACCGGCAACGTCGTTCGATCCTGACGAGCCGTTACATCTCGATCGACGTGCCGCCGAGACGCTGGCAGCGTGGTACGCCTGTACCGCGGAGGTGCTTGATCTTTTCTCCACCGAGATTCCCGATGCGAATCCCTCGCCTCTCATCTTGTGGCCTGAACACTTCGATCAGGCCTTCTTCACCGAGGATTCCGATGCAGCTCGCCGGGCCAACTATGGGGCGTCGCCCGGCGACGAGGGCCATCCCGAGCCGTATCTCTACGTCGGCCCGTGGGGACCCACCGCCGACAACACGTTCTGGAATGCAGCGACTTTCAGTGGAGCAGTGCTGCCGCTTTCACAACTCCTCGAAGCAGCGGATCCGAATCAGGTCGCGCTGCGGTTCCTGCGCGCCGGTCGGGCGATTCTGGCACCTCCCGACGGGGGGTGACGGAATCACGGGACGAGTCCCGCCTCTTCGAGAATCTCCTCGGTGTGTTCGCCGAGCTGTGGCGGTCGGCGACGTCCAAGTCCTGCGCCCCGCGTCTCCGATTGCCGCCAGGTTCCTTGGGCGCGATCCTGGAAGTGCGACGTCCAATGTCGCGCCCGAGCAGGCCCTACGGGCGCGATTCAGGATGCGCTGCGTCCACTTTCGCGCCCGAGGGCCCTCGCAGCCGCGGCACGTCGTTGCCTCGTGCAGATTCAGAACCCGGGTGCCCAGCACGGCTGCACCCGATGCAGATAGTGATCGGCCGCGTAGTTCAGGAACCGACGTGCGGCACGGATGCGGCAGGCGACATCGCGAAGCAACACCGGTGCCGCCGGCGAACTTTCGGCCGCGGCGCGATACCACGCCGAACTCAATGTCTCGAGTGCGTCGAGACCGGGCGTGGCCGAACCGTGGTCGACGAGCAGGTTCAACTGGTCGTCGGTCATCCCAACCGACCTGCCGAGGTGCTCGGCCTGCGCTGACGACATTGTCTTGGCGCCGATGCTGTCGGGGAAGACACCTGCGCGAAACAGGGCGAGGTCGCCGAGTTGGCGCAGCAACACGATGTGGTCGAGTGGCTGGACCGCGTCGAGCCAATCGACGAGTTCGTCGAGGTCGAGACGGTCGGCCGGCACCGGTGTTGCCTCGGGAACTGCGAAGCTGGCCAGGAGTTGTGCGGTGAACTGCAGTCGCGCCGGTGCGTCCGCGAACTCGACGAGTGGTTCAACGTCGAAGACTGGCAGCCGACAGCCTGGTCCGGCCCACTCGTCGACCCAATCACTCGACATCAACTCGTCGGCGGCGCGATGAATGAGTACCGCGAAGAACAGCAATGGCGACACAGCGAACTGCTCGGCGCCTGTGCCGTGCAGGACCGACTCGACCACCTCTGGCCGGCGCAACACATCGTTGACGTGCCACGGTCGTCGGTCGAGCTCATCGCGCAAGGTGTCACCGTCGGTGTCGAGGGCACGCGCCAATACGGCGAGATCCCCCTCCTGGAGATTCAAGCGCTGGCGTGTCATTGGTGTCACCTCCTGATCATCGTGCTGTCTTCATCGGCACACGACCTCGCCCTGTTGAGCACAGTCTTGCCGAGCCCGACTGCCAGGATGGGTTCATGATTGTCACAACTCCGTTCGACGCCGGCGAGAGGCCGAGAGTGATGCGTCAGTTGGTCCACATCGCGACCGCAACGACGCTGCTCGGCATCGGTGCATTGCACGCGCTGTGGGGGAGGGGTTCGACGTTTCCGTTTGCCGGCCGCGGCGAACTGAACGACACCGTGATTGGTCGGGACGCGACGCCTTCTGCCGGCGCGTGCTACGCCGTCGCCGGATTGTTGACTGGCGCCGGTGCCCTGGTCGCCGGCCTGCCCACTCCACGCAGCCGGTTGCGCCGCCTCGGTGTCTGCACGGTCTCGATCACGCTCTCGGCCCGCGCCGCGCTTGGGTTGTCCGGCAGGACCGAACTGGTCTCACCCGGCAGCGTGTCGCCCAGGTTCCGGCGGATGGACAAGCGGTACTTCTCGCCATTGTGCGCGGCACTCGCTGTTGGTGCGGCCGTCTCGTTGCGCGACTGAGCACGAGGCGTCACATCGAGCGCGGCGCGATCACGCTGAACACTGCGCCCTGCGGATCGTGGACCACCGCGAACGTGCCGGGTGGCACTTCAGTCGGTGGCACAGAGATCTTGCCGCCCAGTGACTCGACCTTGGCAGCCGCCGCCTCGCAGTCGTCGACGGCGAAGTAGACCATCCAATGGTTGGGCAGATCCGCCGGCCACGAGTCACCCTCCATCGGCATCATGCCGGCGATGCCCCGATCCCCAACACGGAACTCGGTGTAGTCAGCAGCGCCTTCCATTGGCAACAGGCCGGCGGTCCAACCGAACACAGCACCGTAGAACTCGACGGACCGCTGCGGATCGCGAGTGGTGAGCTCGTTCCAGCACCACGTGTTCGGGTCGTCGACGATGCCGGCGCCGGCGTGGGTTCTTGGCTGCCAGATCGAGAACATCGCCCCGGCTGGATCGGCTGCGACCGCCATGCGGCCGACGTCGAGCACGTCGAATGGCTCGACCACGATGCTGCCTCCGTCTTCTTTGATCGCCGCGGCGCTCTCATCCGCATCGGCGACGGTGATGTAGGTCGTCCACCACGGTGGCATGTCGGTGTTCATCTGCGGTCCCAACCCGGCCACCGGCTTGTTGTCGAGCAGGCACATCCGGTAGCCGCCCGCCTCGGGAGGGCCCTCGTCGATCGTCCAACCGAACAGACCCGAATAGAACCGACTGGCGTCGACCGGGTCAGGTGTGCCGAGGTCGACCCACGAAGGTGTGCCGGGCTCGTACTTTGTCATCTCGGGCATGTCGTGCTCCTGTCGCTCGGAAATGCCCAAGGTATGACGACGCACGTGAGCCGTCAATGTCCTACGTACTTCGAGGTGAGGAGCGCCGTCTCCCCTCGCCCCAACCCGAGGTGCGTTTGTGAGCTCCGGCCCCTATGCGGGGCGTGAGTCATCAAACGCCGCTGCGGTGCGGTGCGGTGGGTAGGTCAGTACATTGCTCCGGACTTGGCTTCGGCGGGGCGGGCGCCGCGGGCGGTGGCCAGATCGGTGACCAGTGACCCCTTCATCGCCAGCATGTCGCTGGTGACGGTGATCATGCGGAAACCCTGCTCGAGGCGGCGCTCGATCAGCGCTGCAGTCGCGTGGATACCTGGCACGATGCCGGCCTTCCGACAACCGGCGACGATGGTCGCCAGTGCATCATCGAACTTGCTGTCGCCGTCGTTGTTCCCGGGCGGCAACCCGAGCGTGATCGACAAGTCGGCCGGTCCCACATAGATCGCATCGATGCCAGGAACCGCCAGGATGTCGTCGAGGTTGGCTATGGCTTCGACGGTCTCGATCATCGGGATGAGGGCGATGCCGTCGCTGGCCCAGTTGTAGTGATCGGGTCGACGCATGCTGGCAACGACGGGGCCGAAACTCCGTGCGCCCATCGGCGCGTACCGGCCGTAGCGGACGACGGCT
>JANOJI010000523.1:0-6277 GCA_031408175.1 Ilumatobacteraceae bacterium | reverse complement strand
GCGCGGCCGGGTCAGTTCCGGCACGGTGGCCTTGGCGGCCTGGCGGAGTAGGCCGGCGATGGGATACCACTGCAGACCGTCACGGTCGAGCACCCAAGGCCCGTCGTCGGTGAACGCGCCCCACTCGATGTCATCGGCGATGCTCACCACAGCATGATCGCAGCGTCCGACCCGGTTGGTGGATGAACCGACCGATACATCTGTCACACGATTCGCTGGCTACGATCCGCTCACCTGCACACGTCTGGGGGGACGAATGAGCGATCGGTACTACGTCACGGATACTTCGCTGTCGGAGCGCTTTCCGATCTACACGCGTGCGAACGTCGGCGAGGTGTTCCCCGATCCAGTGACGCCGCTCACCAGCGACACGGCCTTGTACCTGGCCGAGCTCGGTTGGCGTGACGCCTGGGTGCGGATGGGTGCGTTCGACAGCGCCGAGTTCCCGCGTGGCGAGTTCTGCCAACTCGGGGTGGTGGGCGGCTACTGCTATCTCAACGCCTCGCTGATCCGGTTGTTCGGCGAGCGCGCTCCCGGATTGTCGTGGCAGATGATGGACGAGCAGTTCTTCGGAGCTCAGCCGGGAATCCCTCCGTATGAGCAAGCGCCTGGCGACGTGCGACCCGAATTGACCGAACAGCTCGGGGCGACGTTCGCGTGGGTGTTCGGGCAGCAGCGGCTCGATGACCTGACCGAATTGACTGCTGATCGAGCCGACACCAAGGCGTTGCGCGCAACACGACCCGATCTGGCGAGCCTCACCGGCGAGCAGTTGTGGCAGCGGTTTCAAGCCATGCTGCCCGAGCACCGCACGATGTTCGCCCACCATCTGTTCACGACCTACATGGCCACCGTTCCGGTCGGTGTGATCACCGCGGTGGCGACGGCAATCGGTCGGCCAGACCTGATCATGCCGATCCTTTCCGGCATCGGCGACGTCGATTCAGCGGCGCCGAGCCATGCCATGTGGGCACTGTCGCGACTCGACCCGGCATCGGCGGAGTTCACCGAAGGCTTCGAATCGTTCGTTCACGAGTTCGGAAGTCGCGGCCCCAATGAATGGGAGAGTCGTTCGCCCTCGTGGGAAACCAAACCTGCCTTGGCTCTCGTCGCGATCGACCGCATGCGGCAAGCCCCAGACACGGCCGATCCGGCGCGGCAGTTCGCGATCCGCGCGCAACAGCGTGCGACGACCTCAGCGGAGTTGTTGTCGATGGTCGAGCACGACCCCGCCACGCACGGCCAGCTGGCAGCGGCGATCGGATGCTCGGCTGCGTGGCTGCCCGGTCGCGAGCGCACCAAGACCAACAACATCCGGGTGATCCACGAGATGCGCATGGCCATGCGCGAACTCGGTCGGCGGATGGTCGAGCGTGACGCATTCGACGAGATCGAGGACTTCGGCTTTGTCCGCGAGGCAGAGGTGCCGACCCTGTTCACCGACCCTCGGTCGCTGACCGAAGCAATCCGCAGCCGACGTGCCGAGTATCGCAAGCTCCAAGAGGTCGAACCGCCTTTCGTGTTCGTGGGCCACACCACCGGGCCGGAAACGTGGCCGCGACGCGACGCGGTCAGCGTCGACCGGGTGTCGGAAGGCGACACCGTGGTTGGCTTTCCCGGCTGTCCAGGCGTCGCCGAGGGGATTGCGAGGGTGATCCTCGACTCCAACGATCCATCGGCCTTGGAGCCCGGCGACGTGCTGATCGCGCCGATCACCGATCCGTCATGGACGCCATTGTTCGTTCCGGCGGCCGCCGTCGTCGTCGATGTCGGTGCAGCGCTCAGCCATGCCATCATCGTCAGTCGCGAACTCGGTATCCCGTGTGTGGTCTCTGCGGTCGGAGCTACCCGCAACATCCCTGATGGGGCCAGAGTTCGCGTCGATGGGGGTACGGGGCTCGTCACCATCTTGTCCGTGCCGTAGCGGCCCGGGGAGTGACCCCGATCACGACGTCAGTCGGCGGTCAACAGACCTTCGTCGATGATCTGCTTGGCAACTTCTTCGCGCATCGTCTGCAGCGACTCGATCGTCACCCGCACATGTACAGCGCTGTCGCTGCGACGCTCGACGGTCACGCCGACCGGCAGGGCGTTCCTGCCCGGCCACAGGAAGTCGCCTGCCTCGTCGACGGCAACGGGATTGGAGAACACCAGCACGAAACCACCCTGGTTGTCGTCGCGAACGACCGACAGCACGCTCAACGGCGGGCTAGCCGGTGTTTGGGGGTTGTCCCAGTTGTACGTGCCACCCTCGTCGTTACAGATCTGATGCTGGATGTCGCGCCAGTACTCGATCATCAGGCTGTGATCGGGGTTCGACGGGTCGAGCGTGCCTGCATATGGGAAGTGGTCGAAGAACACCGCGTCGGTCCACTGATTCAGGACCTCATCGCGTATGGCCAGCCACTCGGCAACCCACGCGTCGTGACCGCGGTCCTCAGGGTCGAGGCGTGTTGGCGCACCGGGCTGCGCCGCAGCGAACCGCCGATCGACCTCTTCGTAGAGCTGGGCCTGAGTGGGTATCGTCATACCGTCTCCGTGGTGTGAATCAGCCCGTGTTAGAAGCCTGAGCCATGGGCGACATCGCACAAGCGTGCCTCACCCTCGGCGATCTGTCCAGCTCCGACGCCTTCCAACGCTGCAAACGGCCCACACTTGTGCGGAGTGATCCACACGTGGATCATGGGCGCCGGTTGGAACTTGACGAACGGCGCCGGGCAGTTGCCTGCGGAGTCGGTCACCCCGCGAACCAGAGGCGCAACAGGATCGTCGGTGAAACACAGGTTGTCGTGGACGTGCCACTGCATGAGTGCTCCACCGATGTCGGGCACCTCGGTGAGCGCCACGTCATCGGGCAGGAAGTACATCGCGCTGACCAGCGTCTTCGAGCCGTCCGGCTGCGTCTGGTACACGAGGCTTTCGGGCTGGTCGGGATCGAGCGCGATGTCGTCGTTGATCAGCTCCCACTTGATGAAGTGCTCGTACCCGGTGAGGCCATCACCGATGCTGCGGTACCCGGCGGCCTCGGCGACCTTGTAGTCGGACCACTGCGGTAGCCGAACGACGTTGAGCGCGACCAGATTCTCTGCTGCAGCCTGTTGCTCGGGCGTGACACCATCGACGCCGCTGAGATCGATCGGCTGCGTCGGGTCGTACGGCTTGGGTGCAACTGCGGCGGCGGAGTGCTCGGCGTGATCTGGATTGCACATGTCGACTCGTTGGTTCTCGGGGACAGATGCCTGGCCAGCCCCGACTCCCTCCAGCGCAGCGAACACGCCGCACGGGTGTGGCGTGATCCACACGTGCACCATCGGATTCTCACCACCGGTGTTGACACCGGTTGCGCAGTTGCCATTGGCATCGGTGATACCTACGACGCGGGGCTTGCCATCGGGGCCTGGGGCCCAGCACAGATTGCCGTGGTTGTGCCATTGCATGAGCGGGCCGGCGAAGTCGAGCAGGCTGGGGTCGTCGGTCGGTCGGGCAGTGGAGATGTACATGGCCCCGGCCAGAGTTCTGGAATCCCCGTTGACGTTGTACACCAGCGATTCGGGCTGGGAGGGGTCGAGGAAAGCGTCGTCCTCGATGAGAGACAGTTTGATGAAATGCTCGCTACCGGTGCCGGCATCGCCGATGGAGGCGTAGCCGTCGGCGATCGCCGCGGCCGTGTCGGCGTACTTCGGCAGGTCTTTCAACGAGCCTTCGATCAACTTGACCGCTCGCGCTTCTTGCTCGGCTGTCACTCCCGCCACACCGGACACGTCGATCGGCTGCGTCGGATCCCAAGGGCGGGGCCAGGCGGCGCTCGCCGCGACCGACGTGTCGTCCTCGGCGTGGCCGTGCGGCTGTGACTCGTTGACCACCGGCGCCGGCACTGCGGCGTCGTTTGCGATCGACGTACCGCCGGCAGGGTGTGGGTGCGGTTGCGATTCGTCCACTGCACTGCCGCCCGCGGCGGCATGGCCGTGGACGATGGTGCCGCCAGTGAGCATTGCCGGGATGGTGAGCGCTGCAACCGCGAACGCCGGGAACGAAATGCGGGGGGCAGCGGATTGTCGCTCGCCGATCATCGAAGCGGCCACGGCGCAGCCAACCGCCGCGGCAGCAAGGAGCGCCGCGGCAGTATCGGCGAACTGCGCGGCCTCGCGCACCTCGAGGCCCTCGATCCAGGAGATTCCCGTAGCTCGTGTCACCAGCCAGAAGCCGACCGCAGTCGCGTTGATGGCGACGATCGGGAGGGCGACCAACCGATTCGGGTGTGCCATGGCCAGCAATCCGGCACCGACCTGGGCGACGGCGAGGAGGATGAAGAGTCGAGCCAAATTCTGGTGTTCGGCATGCACGCCGGCGGCCGCGGCGTGGATGATGCCAGCGCCCATCGATGTCATGGCCGCGATGGCCAGGCCGGGGACGCGCGTGCGCACAGCTCGTTCGACGTAGGTCGGCTCGAGGAGGCCACCGTCACCCGGCACGGCAAGAGTCATGGGCGAATTGTACGACTGTTGCGCAGTGCTTCTAGGGTCGGCTCGGCGAATTCGGGTCGGCAGATCAGCAGATCGGGCAACCACGGATCGGGATCGTTGAACACCATGGGTGAGCCGTCGATCCGGCTGACATGCAGCCCAGCTGCGAGCGCTACAGCGGCCGGCGCTGCAGAATCCCACTGGTACATGCCACCGTCGTGCACGTATATGTCGGCCTCACCGGTGACGATGGCCATCGCCTTGGCGCCGGCGGATCCGAGTCGCACGGCGTCGGCGTCGAGGGCGTTGGCAACAACGACAGCCACGTAGGGATTGCGGTTGCGCGAGGTCACCAGCCTCGGCCGCGATCGACCGGTTGTTGGAACGACCGGCGGCGGATCGGTGCAGAACGTCAGGTCGAGCGCGGGGATGCTGACGGCTCCGGCACCAAGGTGGTCGGCGTCCCACAGGGCGACGTGCACTGCCCAGTCGTGCCGGCCGTGTTCACCGAACTCGCTGGTGCCATCGAGCGGATCGACGATCCAGACACGGTCGGCATCGAAGCGGCGAGGGTCCTCGAATCCCTCCTCCGACAGGACCGCGTCGTCTGGCCGGGCATCGGTGAGGGCTTGCAGGAGGAAGCGGTGGCTGGCCAAGTCGCCGGCGTCCATGATGTGCCAGGCCGGGGCACCAGCCCGCGTCAGTTCGTCGCGGACCTGAACCAACAGGTGCCCGGCCTCGGTGGCCAGCCTGGCAGCCAGCAGCGCATCGCTCTCACTGGTCACCGGCGCCCGCTGCGACGTGCCTCGCGCACCAGCGTGCGGACGTCGGCCTCGTCGGCGCCCTGCTGCACCAAGTGGGCGACCTGAGCCTCGAGCTGCTCGGCGGCGGCCTCGTCGAAGGCGTCGATCCGGTCGCGCACGGTCACGGTGTTGACCGCCATCAACACGATTGCGGCCAGCACGATGACCCCGCCGATCGTCAGTACCACGCCGTTGTTGTTGCCTGCGATCGTCGAGATGATCAGGCCGGCGATGCCGCAGACGAACACTGCAATGCACGCCCTGGTGATCAGTCGAGTGGCCATGAAACCGTCCGACCGTCTATCGAACGAGCGGCTTGTACTTGATGCGATGCGGCTGATCGGCGCTCGCCCCGAACTCCTTGTGCCTCCACGCCTCGTACTCACTGAAGTTGCCCTCGAACCAGCGCACCTGGCTTTCGCCCTCGAAGGCCAAGACGTGTGTGGCGATGCGGTCGAGGAACCAGCGGTCGTGGCTGATCACCACGGCACATCCGGGGAAGTTCTCGAGTGCGGATTCGAGGGCGCGCAGCGTGTCGACATCGAGGTCGTTGGTCGGTTCGTCGAGCAGCAGCACGTTGCCACCGCTCTTCAGGATCTTGGCGAGATGCACTCGATTCCGTTCGCCGCCCGAGAGATCACCGTCGCGCTTTTGCTGATCGCTGCCCTTGAAGTTGAAACTGGCGCAGTAGGCGCGCCCATGAATCTCGCGGTTGCCAACCTTCATGTGTTCGACGCCACCGGTGATCTCCTCGAACACGGTCGCGTCGGCATCGAGGGTGTCTCGGGATTGGTCGACGTAGGCAAGGTCGACGGTATCGCCGATGGTCACCGTGCCCTCATCGACCGGCTCCTGTCCGGTGAGCATCTTGAACAGGGTCGTCTTGCCGGCGCCGTTGGGGCCGATGATGCCGACGATCCCCGCACGCGGGAGCGTGAATGACAGCTCCTCGATCAGCAGGCGATCGCCGAAACCCTTGCGCAGGTTGGCGACCTCGATCACGGTGTCCCC
>JANOJI010000547.1:0-7098 GCA_031408175.1 Ilumatobacteraceae bacterium | reverse complement strand
GGGCGACCAGGACCTCAAGGATCTGCGCGGGCGTGCCGAGGCCGCGATCGCCGACGGTCAGACCACCGAGGCACGGACCCTGATCGAGAAGGTGTGGCGAGCGCACCCTGGTCCGTCAACTGCGGCGTTCGTGAACTCTCGTCTCGCCAAGCTTCCGGCACGGGCCGGACGTTTGGCGGCGACCGTGGTGATCCTGCGTTCTTTCACCGTCGAGCCGATCGTGCCGATCGTGAAAGCGGCTGCCGCGCTGAACGGGATCGATCTGACGGTCCATGTCGGCGACTTCAACACCTATACCCAGGAACTGCTCGATCCTCGGAGCGCTGTCTACGCGGGATGGCGTCCCGATGTCGTGATCCTCGCAGTTCAGACCCGCGAC
This sequence comes from Ilumatobacteraceae bacterium, assembly GCA_031408175.1. Lineage (GTDB taxonomy): Bacteria > Actinomycetota > Acidimicrobiia > Acidimicrobiales > Ilumatobacteraceae > JAENVT01. The sequence continues at coordinate 6,719 of JANOJI010000547.1, read as the reverse complement.
ATCGCGCCGGAGCTGTGGACCACGTTTGCCGACCTGTCTCGCGACGATGTCGCGGCGGTAATCGAGCGCGTGGTCTCGGAGTACGCCACGACGATTGCCGCCTTCCGGCGGACGAGCAACGGTTCGCTTGTCGTCCACGGCCTCGAGTTGCCGGTGTGCCCGGTTCTCGGTGCGGCCGATCACTCCGACCCATACGGGCAGACCGCTGCGATCAACGAGGTCAACCAGCAGTTGCGCCGACTCGCGTCGGAGACGACGGGTGTGTACGTACTCGACTTCGACGGCCTGGTCGCGCGCGCCGGCCGTGCTGCCTGGTACGACGACGACAAGTGGGCTTCGATGCGGATGCCGATCCGGGCCGAGCACCTGTTCGACGTCGCGATGGAGTGGCTGCGCCACATCCAACCCCTCACCGGGCGGACCGCGAAGGCACTCGTCGTCGATCTCGACAACACGTTGTGGGGCGGCGTGCTGGGCGAAGACCTGGTCGCGGGTGTACTGCTGTCCGCTGAGCACGAGGGCTCGGGTTACTGGGCATTGCAGCGCGCAATCCGCGATCTCATGGCTCGCGGCATCCTGCTCGGGATCTGCAGCAAGAACAACGAAGGCGACGTCCTCGAGATGTTCGAGCGTCATCCCGAGATGGTGCTGAAGTGGTCCGACTTCGCCGCGATCCGGGCCAATTGGGAGAGCAAGGCCGACAACCTCCGGAGCATCGCGAGAGAACTCAACATCGGGCTCGACACGATCGCCTTCCTCGACGACAACCCGGCGGAGTGCGCGCTGATCCGCCACGAGCTCCCAGACGTGATCGTGCTCGAACTGAATCGTGTGCCCCATGGTCTGGACAACCCGGTGTCGGGCAATCCCTTCTTCGAGCGCCTGTCCTTGACGAACGAGGATCGGGTACGTGGCCAGCTCTACGCCGCCCAGCGCTATCGCAGCCTCGCCGAGGAGCAAGCTGGATCGATCGAGAGCTATCTCCACTCGTTGAAGATGACCGTCACCGTTCGAGAGATGTCGCCAACCGAGACATCTCGCGTGGCACAGCTCACCCAGAAGACCAACCAGTTCAATCTCACGACGCGTCGCTACACCGACTCCGACATCGTCGAGTTCGCGACCCGCCCTTCGGCTCGCGTCTACATCGCAACCGCATCGGACCGCTTCGGTGACTACGGCGTGGTCGGCGTCTTGATCACCCGGACCGGGCCGTCCCTCTGGGACATCGACACCATGTTGCTGAGCTGCCGGGTCATCGGCAGGGGCGTCGAGACTGCGATGCTGTCCAAGGTGGTGTCCGAGGCTGCCGCCAGCGGCGCCGGCGCGATTAGCGGCGCCTACATCCCGACGACCAAGAACGCCCCGGCGCGGGACTTCTTCGAGACCCACGGTTTCTCACCGACACAGGTCGACGACCACGGCGCGCAGTGGCGCTACGACGTCTATGCTGGGCCGATCGAAGTGCCGTCGTGGATCGACGCTCGATCGTGACGGGGGACAGATCTGATGGATGACGTGGTCGGGCGTGTTGCGGGCATTGCTGCCGATGTCCTTGGAGAGGACCAACAAGCCGTCCGGGCGGAGACCACACCGAACGACTTGGAGTCCTGGGACTCGTTCGCCCAGCTCAACCTCGTCATGGCGCTCGAGGACGAGTTCGGCGTCCAGTTCTCCCCCGACGATCTCGACGCGATGAGCAGCATCTCTGCGATCGCTGCTCTCGTGGAATCCCGGATTTCGTGACGGCTGCGCTCGACGCAGTATCGATCGTCGTCGCCACGCGCGGCCGCGGCGCGCTGATCGTTGCCCTGGTCGACTCGCTGCGATGCGGCGAGGCAGAGACCTTCGAACTCATCGTCGTCGACCAGAGCGATGACCACCGGACTGCCGAAGCAATGGCGCGTTACGCGGACGACCCCCGCATCCGCTACATCCACTCGGCCGAGCCGGGCTGCAGCAAGGCTCGCAACCTTGGTGTGCGTGAGGCCCGAAACGACCTGATCGCGATCACCGACGACGACTGCACCGTTCCACCAGACTGGCTGCAATCGGTCGTGCGACCGCTGCGGATCGAACCGAGAGTCGGGGTCACGTTCTGCACGGTTCTACCGGTTGCTCGCGACGGCCAGCACGGACACACCCCGCACATCATCTTTGATCGTCAACGCACGCTGACGTCGTCCGGTGAGGCGTGGAGACGGACCTGGCGCCATCACTTCTGGCTCGGCGCGGGGATGGCGTTCCGGAGGGAGGCGTTCGACGCAGTCGGAGGGTTCGACGAAATGTTGGGCCCGGGGGCAAAGTTCGGAGCCGCCGAGGACAACGACTTTGCTTGGCGCTGTCTCGGCAAGGGTTGGTGGCTTCACGAGAATCCCGATGCAACGGTCGACCACGACGGTTTTCGCAACATCGACGAGTTCCGCGCACTGGTGCTGCGGGATCACTACGGCGTCGGCGGCGCCTACGCCAAGCATCTCAAATCGGGTCGGTTGGGGGTCATCCAGGCCATCGCGAGCTGGTTGATCCGCTTCGGCCTCGTCGGACCCTTGCGCGACCTGCTCGCGGGCCGCCGGCCGCGCGGGCTCCGGCGACCGTACATGCTGATCCGGGGCCTGGGAGCGGGACTTCGGATCCCGGTCGATCGTTCAGCGATCCGCTATCGACCACGCGGCTGATCGACCCGGTAGGCTCAGTCGACGGTGCCGGGCGGGCGCCCTGAAGTGCTCGATCCCGAACCGAGGTTCCGTGAAATCATTGACGCGCTTGCTTGCTGCAGGTTTGATTGGCCTCGCGGCCACCCCGCCTACCGTCACCATAGTGGCGGCCGGCCAACGGCCAGAGGCCTTCGTCACCATCGGTCAAGGTGGTGCAGTCGCGACGGCTCGCGCCGTGCGGATCAGACCTCCGGCTCCACCAACACCACCACCGTCGGCGGGACGCTTCAACACGCTGCCGCCGGGGACGGCATTGCCGTCGGACGCGACGTGCGCGGCGCTCGTGCGACCGCAACCGGAACGGCGCTCGATCAACAACGCACCCAACCAGACCAGAGGTGTGATCTCACCCGCCGGCGCGGCACCGGTCGCCGGACAACCGATCACCGGCAACTTCACCGGCACCACGGAGGAGATCATGCAGTGGGTGGCCTGCAAGTGGGGGATCGACGAGGATGTGGTGAGGGCTCAGATCGCCAAGGAGTCCTGGTGGCACATGGATGCCTACGGCGACTTGACCAGCAACCAGTCCGACTGCCCTCCGCGGTTTCAGACAGGCACCGGCAGCTGCCCCGAGTCGATCGGGCTTGGCCAGATTCGCTACCGGTTCCACGAGCCCGCGTTCGCCAACGACAATGCGATCGACTCATCGGCATACAACCTCGACTACACCTATGCTCGCTGGCGAGCTTGCTTCGAGGGCTACGAGACTTGGTTCAACCAGTTCGAACGCGGCTCGGAGTACGCGGCAGGTGACATGTGGGGCTGCGTCGGTGCGTGGTTCGCCGGTCGGTGGCACACACCACCTGCGAACACCTACATCGTTGCTGTTCAGGACTTCCTCGCGCAGCAGATCTGGGAAACTGCCGCCTTCCAGGGAGGCTGATCGGCGACGCCGTGTCCGGATTGTTGCGGATCGTGGCCGTCCCTTCACGCAGCGGCAATGAGTCAAACGGCCCATTCACCTGTCTACGAATTCGTTTACAATTCGAATCCGGAGCGATGGACGTTACTCCTAGAGGGACGGGACGATGTGAACAAGAACGCTGGCCGTCCTCGGCCTATCCGTTGGCTCACTGGGCTTTGCAAGCGCCACAAGTTGAAGCTGATCCTCGTGTTGGGCGACAGTACGGCGATTTTTGTCGGGTTCGTAACAGCGTTGGTCGTCACGAGTTTCAATGACGTGCACGGCATGCTCCGGGTGACGGCCCTCGCCGCGCTGGCCGCTTTCGCGGCCCTGTGGGTCCTTCGTTCGCAGGGGCTTCATTTGGCGCGCGTCAGTGCTGTCCGCGTGGTCGAGATCACACGTACCGCGCGAGCCATGGCGATTCTCGGAGGGCTGATGCTGCTTTTCGATCGCATCGTCAAGGTGGATTTGTACGTTCGATATACCGCACTTGCATGCGCAATCGCGTTTGTGTTGGTGTGCGTGACTCGGTCCGCGTTCCGCTCATGGCTCGGGCAGGCGAGGGAGCGTGGCATGCATCGACGCAATGTTGCGATCATCGGCACTGATGACGAGGCCCTCCGCCTCTTCGATCTCTTCAACACCCACCGGGACATCGGGATCACGGTTGTCGGCGTGATCGGGAACCGCGTGGAGGCCGCCCGCCGCGGTCTCAGTAACCACTGGCTCGGCGACCTCGAGCGGGCAGAAGCTCTTGTTGATTTCGGTGGCGCATCGGGCGTGGTCGTCTCACCGGGCGGACTCTCGCCGCTCCGCCTCAACGAACTCATCCGCAACCTCCATGCAGCGGGGCGCCATGTCCACGTCGCGACCGGCATCTCTGGCATCGATACCCGCCGACTGCGGGCGCTGCCGCTGGCGCACGAGCCACTTTTCTACGTTGAAGCACCCTCGCTGACCAAAGCCCAGGTCGTCGCCAAGCGGTGCTTCGACGTCGTGTCCGCCGCGATCGCACTCTTGATCCTGAGTCCGGTCCTGCTTGCAGTTTCGCTCGCGGTCAAGATGGGAGACCGCGGTCCGGTCCTATTCACCCAGACCCGAGTTGGCCGCGGTGGGCGGACATTCGACGTGATGAAATTCCGCAGCATGGCCGTCAATGCCGAGCAGCGACTCGGCGAACTGAAGGCCGACAATGAACGTCAGGGCCCCCTGTTCAAGATGGTCAAGGACCCGCGGGTCACCCGGGTCGGTCGGTTCCTACGCGATTCCGGTCTCGACGAGTTGCCTCAGCTGATCAACGTGTTGAAGGGCGAGATGAGCCTGGTCGGCCCGCGGCCCGCGTTGCCGGCCGAGGTCGAGAAATTCTCGCCAGCATTGCGTCTGCGCGAGCAAGTTCCGCCGGGTATCACCGGCATGTGGCAGGTCGAGGCGCGGGACAATCCGTCGTTCGAGGCATACCGTCGTCTCGACTTGTTCTACGTGGAGAACTGGTCGCTCTCGCTCGACTTCATCATCATCGTTGGCACGATCGAGCAGTTCGTAATGCGATTGATACGAACCGTGATCCCCGGCAACGCAGTACAACACGACACGCCCATCGCTGATCGCGCGCCAGTTTCACTGGCCGAGACGAGATCACGCGATCTGATCGACGCCATGCCCGAACCTGGTGTCGCCTGATTCAATCCCGGCGAGAGTCCCCGACGTTGCTATGGCTCGAAACCTGGTACTCATCCGCGGCATCGCATGGGATTTCGGCTCGGCCCTAGGTGGGTGAGGATGGCGACTGAGCAGATTCCGACACTGCGACCGTAGCCTTGTCGCAGCTCCGGCTTCGCAACACCGACACGACGTTGCACGGCTTGGCCTGCAGCCACTGAAACAGAACGGGAACCACGCGTCCCGCGGATTCGAGAGCCGTTGTCCTTGCGGCGAGCCAACGCAGCATGACCGTGCCGCCGAAAAGGACGCTCACGAACGCAAGCATCATTGCTGGATCGGCGATCACGCGTGCGGGTTCGATCGTCCGAATGTACGGCACGAGAGCACCAGCGAACGCGAACGCTGCGCCGGCCACGACGAACGAGCGCTGCGACGGCGTTTTCGCCTTGACCCCGATGATGCCGTCGGCGATCGCGAAGAGCAGAACAAGTTCCATCACGAGATAGAACGCCGATGGGTTGACCGTACCGCTCAGAACGAAGACAAGGTTGAGAACGACACCCCAACGCAGGGCCCAGCGCATCCCGCGGCCGAGGACGATCGCGGCACCGATTGCGATCTCGGAAGCCATCACGACAAAAGCGATCGGGATGGACATTGGAGCGATGGCATGGTCCATGACCGGAAGGAAGAAGGGAATCGAGTCCTGCCGAACTCCTGACATGTACAAGTGGAGGTTGTCACCGGTCCACCAACTTCGGTCGACCAATTTCTCGGCGCCTGCTCGGATCCATCCGACAGCGAGGAAGATCCTCACCGGGAACAACGCCATCACCGACGACCGAGCGTGTTGCGACCACGGCGTCACCGCGGCATGAGCCGGGCGTCGCTGACGCAGATGCTCGTCGATCGACGTCCGAAGGTCGGTCGGCGTGGACGCGTGCTTGGCGGCTTCGACGGGACGTGGACCAAGACGAGAACCTGCGATCGGTGGCGGTCGACGAAGGATCGTTGTTTCAGACATGCACAACTATCGGCCGATGCGACAAGAGGCTTGAGGCCACAGTGTTTGTACAAGTGGTCTTAACTTGCGATTGAACCCTGAGGGGTTGCCGGGATCATCGGTGCTGTCGGTCCGATCGGTGAGATCGATCCGGCCGGGTGGATGAAGACCATCGACGTGTTGCTCAAACTCGGTGTTCTACGGGTGCAAGCACGCCCCCAACGTGATGGTGCCGCAGGGGAGCGGCTCGATCATTTCGACGACGAGCGTTGCTGGGGTAATAGGCGGGCGTGGCGATTGGCGGCACGCCAGCCGACATCGAGGCTGTCGCCGCGGATCAACGCCACCGATATGGCATTGCTGGCGGTGTCGGCGACATCGCCAACGCGGCCCTGTACCTGGCCAGTGACGAGTCCAAGTTCGTCAACGG
>JANOJI010000451.1:0-3867 GCA_031408175.1 Ilumatobacteraceae bacterium | reverse complement strand
GCGCGACACGCCGCTCGACGACCCGCTGGCATTGGCCATGCGGTGGAGTGAACTGACGACCGAGCATGTCCAGCCGCTCTTTGCCGACACACTGTCATTCGATCGCCATCGCCTTGCCGAGGTCGAAGCCGTGATCGAAGGACGGCGGTACGAAACCGACGACCCGGGCTGGAACATGGGCAACGCCTTGGCAAGCTCGATCATGAGGGACCCAGACCTTCTTCGCGGGTTCATCGACGTGGTGTCGCTGCTCGATCGCGGTGTCAATGTGCTGTCGCGTCCTGGCCTGGCCGAACGGGCAATTGCTCTGGCTGACCCGACGCCGCTGCCTGGCCCCGACCGCGCCGAACTGCTCACCCTTGTCGGTGCCTGAGAAAGGACCAGCCATGAAGAACATCACCCTCGGTGAGCTGACGTTTGCTGTCCAGGATGAAGGCGATGGACCGGCTGTCGTACTGCTGCACGGTTTCCCCGATTCGCACACGCTGTGGCGCCACCAAGTACCTGCCTTGGTCGGCGCCGGGTACCGAGTGATCGCTCCCGACCTCCGTGGCTTCGGCGAGTCGTCGAAACCTGCAGGTGTGGAGAGCTATGGAGTGCTCGACATCGTCGGCGATGTGCTCGGAATCCTCGACTCCGTCGGTGTGCAACGAACCCACGTCGTGGGCCACGACTGGGGCGCTGCACTCGCCTGGGCGATGGCCGCATTCGTGCCGGATCGCGTCGACCACTTGGCCGCGCTGTCGGTCGGACATCCTTCGGCCTTTCGCGATGTCGGCTTCGTGCAGCGCGAGAAGTCGTGGTACATGCTGTTCTTCCAGTTCGAAGACATCGCCGAGCAGTGGCTGTCGGCCGACGACTTCGCCAACATGCGCGCCTGGTCGAGTCATCCCGACATGGATCAAGTCGCCATCGATCTCGCCCGCCCCGGCGCGCTCACGGCTTCACTCAACTGGTACAGAGCCAACCTGCACCCGCGCACATGGATCGAACCGCCGCTGGTTTTCCCGCAGGTACAGGCACCGACGATGGGCGTGTGGAGCAGCGGCGATTTCGCCCTCGCCGAAGCCGGCATGACGGGATCACGGCGATACGTCGACGGCTCATGGCGCTATGAACGGATCGAAGGTGCGGGCCACTGGATGCAGCTCGAGGCGGCCGATCAGGTCTCGAGATTGTTGGTCGACTTCTTACCAAAGCCGTAGCGGATCAGTCGGCGACGGCCGACAGCAGTTCGTAGAGCCGACGCGTCACCGGCCATGCGCCGTCGGTCGTGTTGGAGATCACCGTGTGGGTCAGCGCGGACGTCGGATGGTGCCAACTGCGGAACGACACCCCTGGGTCGTACCCCTCCAATCGCACCGCATCGCCCGAACCGGCCAGCCAGAATCCCAGGCCGTAGCGCTGCTTCTCGTCCACAACACTGCGGGGCCGCACCATCTCTGCCACCCACTCAGCCGACACGATTCGACCGGAGAAGAAGGCCGTCCACAACGACCGGATGTCGGCAACTGTCGTGTAGATCCCGCCGTCGCCATTGCCTCGAACGGGCAGATGAAAGACATTGCTGCGCCACACCCCGTCGACCTCGAGGTACCCGAGCGCGGCGCGTCCGGGGAGCTCATCGGAACGCAGAAACTTGCTGTCGACCATGCCTGCCGGCTCGCACACGCGCTGATGCACGAGGTCATGAAATGGCGATCCGCCGACTCGCTCGGCGATCAAGGCCAGCACGATGAAGCCGCCATTGCAGTATGCGAAGTCCTCGCCCGGTTCGAACCTCATCGGGAAGCCATCGAGCACCGCCAGAAACTGCTCCGTCGTCGCTAGTTCGTGGACCGGCACAGTCATGAGATAGTCGGCGATGTCGTGGCCGGCGTCCTCGTCGAGATAGTCACCGATACCCGATCGGTGCGCCAACAGGTGCTCGACCGTGACGGCATCGCTGATGAGGGGCAGGTCGCTGCCCAGGACCGAGCGTGCTGTCGTCGACAGGTCGAGCGAACCGTCGACGATCAAACTCACGATCGTGAGCGCTGTCATGCCTTTCACCGCACTGGCGACTCCGAACTGAGTGTCGAGCGTGTTGGCGATCCGCAGCCCGCGATGCGCCATCCCGTAGGCCTTGGCCAACACGATCTGGTCGCCACGGTCGACTCGTACCACGCCGGCGAAATCGGTCTCTTCAGCGATCCGATCGAGCTCGAATTCCATCGTCTCCATCTCCGGAGAGTATCCAGCCGCTTGACCGAATAAATTCGGATATCTAATATCCACGTATGAAGTTGAGCGAGGGCGTGGAATGGACGGTGCATTGCTGCACCGTGCTGGGCGCACTGCCACGTGGCACGACGATGTCTGGGGCGCGCTTGGCGGAGTTTCACGGAGTGCCGGCTCCATACCTGGTCAAGCAGCTACAGAAGTTGTCACAGGCGGGCATCGTCGACGCCATTGCCGGCCGCAGCGGCGGCTACCGCCTCGGTCGACCATCGAACGAGATCACCCTGCTCGATGTCGTGCTCGCGCTCGAGGGACCCGAACCCGCGTTCCGGTGCACCGAGATTCGCCAGCAGGGCCCGACTGCCGTCGACGTCCCCCGGTACGTGCGGCCGTGCGGGATCGCCAAAGCAATGTGGCGAGCCGAGGACGCGTGGAGAGCCGAACTGAGCGCGGTCACGATCGCCGACATCAACCGCGAGCTTGCAGCGAGCGTCGACCCCGAGCAGATCGCCAAGGCGATTGCCTGGTTTCAGGAGGTGTTGTGATGAGTCAACGAGTGTTCGTCACGGGGGCAACGGGGGTACTCGGCCGGCGCGTCGTGCCCGCCCTTGTCGCAGCGGGACACACCGTGTCTGCGGTGGTGCGCACCGAGGCCAAGGCGGACGCTGTGCGCGCCGCTGGAGCTACGCCCGTTTACGTTGACCTGTTCGATCGCGACGCAGTGCGTGCAGCGATCACGAATCACGACAGCATTGCTCAGCTGGCGACGAACATTCCCACCGGACCGTCGGCGGCGCGCCGATCGGCGTGGCGCACGAACGAATCGCTACGACGAGACGCGGCGCCCACAATCGCCGATGCGGCTGTCGAAGCAGGCGTCGAGCGATTCATACAGGAGTCGATCACGTTTCCGTACGCCGACGGTGGCGACAGATGGATCGATGAGCAATGCGAGCGGAACTACTACTGGGCCACCGAGAGCACTGTGGCCGCCGAGGCCGCGGCCGCCGACGTCACCGCGGCAGGTGGTGTCGGCATCGTGCTTCGCTTTGCGATGTTCATGGCGCCCGACAGCGCCCACACACGCAGCTTCTTCGCCGCTGCGAGGCGCGGATTGTTCGCCCTGGTCGGCGACGCGGATGGGTTCACCTCGTTCATTCATGTCGACGACGCCGCAGCCGCTGTCGTGGCTGTGCTCGACGCGCCCGCCGGTACCTACAACGTCGCCGAGCCCGACCCGGTGCGTCGTTCGGCGCACCGCGATACGCTGGCCGAACTGGTCGGTCGGTCACGGCTGCGACCCATACCCAGCCTGGTCGAGCGAGCTGGAGGCGCTGCCGCGAACAGCCTCGGCCGATCACACCGCATCTCGTCGCATCGTCTGCGGGATGTGTCGGCGCTGCTACCTGCTATTCATTGCATAGACCGCTGGAAGGAACTTCGATGACATATCGCCGTTGGATACGCATTGCCCTCGGGTACCTCGCGTTCGTCTCGCTCGAGGTCGGCGTGTGGGCGCAGTTTGCGCCTCGATCGTTCTACGATCACTTCCCCGGTCTTGGTCGAGCCTGGGTGCGCGTCGACGGACCGTTCAACGAGCACTTGGTGCGTGACGTCGGCGGCCTGAACCTCGCTCTCGCTGCCGTG
>JANOJI010000409.1:0-6689 GCA_031408175.1 Ilumatobacteraceae bacterium | reverse complement strand
CTGGTCGCCGCCAGCTACTTCGGCCTCTCGGTGCCCTATGAGCTGCCGCGTCTCTACCGCGGCGACGGCGCGGGCCGCTTCGAGGACAGAGCCGTCGCCATGGGGCTGCGGCTGTTCCACGCCGCCATGGGCTCGAACTTCGGCGACCTCGACGGCGACGGCTGGCTCGACATGTACCTGGGAACAGGCGACCCCCACTACGAATCGTTGATGCCCGACGTGTTTCTGCCCCGTCGATTGCCACCTTCTGTTGCTTCATCGATCGGCCGAGGCTGCTCAGCTGCTCGGGATTGGCCCCGTACATACTCATGGTGTCTCCTTTTCGCGAGCCCGTTTGCTCACGACAAAGAGGCACACCGCGTTGCCCGAAGCGGAATCATCAATGCGGCGTGATCAACGGAAGCAGGAGCGTGATGCTGTCGGGCAGGAAGCGTTGCGTGGCCAGCATGGTGTCGAGTTCGTCGAACGTCACCCAGCGAGCCTCGGCCACCTCGCCATCGGCGAACGTGAACGGGCCGTCGTGCACGACTCGATATCCCCGACAGAGCGCGGCCAACTCGTCGTCGACGTACCGCGCCTGCCCGAGGAACTCGACATCGACATCGATCAGTCCGAGTTCCTCGGCGAGCTCACGTCGAGCGGCCTCTGCATACGTCTCTCCGGAGGCGACCACGCCTCCGGCGGCGATGTCCCACCAGCCCGGCCAGATGTCCTTGGCCTCGCTGCGCCGATGGATCAGCAGACGACCATCGCTCGATACCACGGCGATTCCGACCGACCGATGCAGGAGCCTGTGAGCGCGCATCTCGGCGCGGGTGACCGTGGCGACCACATGGTCGTCGTCGTCGACGATGTCGACCAGTTCGTCGGTCATCCGCGCAGGTCTACCATGCGCCCATGGAACTCGAGACACTGCGCGACGGAGCACACGACCTGCTGGGCGACATGGTGAACATGCGGCGCACGCTGCACCAGTGGCCCGAGATCGGCAACGATCTACCGATCACCCGCGACACCGTGCTCGAGGCACTCGACGGCCTGCCGCTGGACGTGACACTGCACGAGACCACCAGCGGGATCGCTGCGCTCCTCGATGGTGGCAAGCCGGGCCCGACGGTGTTGTTGCGCGGCGACATGGACGCACTACCGCTGACGGAGGACACTGGACTCGACTTCGTGTCGAGGAGCGAAGGAGCCATGCACGCATGCGGCCATGACACCCACACGTCGATGCTGGTCGGAGCGGCCAAGTTGTTGAGCCGGCAACGAGCCGACATTGCCGGGCGGGTCTTGTTCATGTTCCAACCTGGTGAGGAGGGAAACCATGGCGCCAGATTCATGCTCGAGGAAGGGTTGCTCGAGCTGCCGAAGCGCGCCGATGGGTCCGAGTCTCCAGTCACCGGCGCCTTTGCGCTCCACATCACCTCGTCGCTGCCGACCGGTTGGCTGAGCTGTCGCGGTGGCTCGATCATGGCTGCCGCCGACACCGTGTTCATCACGGTCAAGGGTCGCGGTGGGCACGCCAGTGAGCCGTACCGAGCACTCGATCCGATCCCGATCGCGTGCGAGATCGTGCAGGCGATGCAAACCATGATCACCCGGCGCATCGACGTCTTCGATCCGGCCGTGGTGACCGTTGGCAGGATCACGGCCGGCACGGTGAACAACATCATCCCCGAGACGGCCGAGATCGAAGGCACCATCCGTTCGGTCAGCGAGCGCACGCGCCGTCTGGTGCACGACGGCATTCGTCGTATCGCCGAGGGCATCGCCGCGGCGCATGATGCCGAGGTAACGGTGGAATTGGTCGATGGCTACCCGGTGACGGTCAACGACAAGGCCCAGGCCGACGCCGTGTTGAACTTGGCCGGCGAACTGGTCGGCGCCGACAAGACCGTGCGCCTGCGCAATCCCTTGATGGGGGCGGAGGACTTCAGCTACGTGCTGCAGCAGATTCCGGGCGCGATGGTGTTCCTCGGTGGCACCCATGCGGACCGAAATCTGCGAACTGCGGCACCAAATCACTCGAACAGGGTCGTGTTCGATGAGGAGGCCATGATCACGGGCACGGCGATGTATGCGGCGATGGCCCTCAACCACCTCAGCGTCTGACCCCCCTACGTCAGCAGGCGCAGGGTGGCCAGTTCGAATGGTCGCAGCGTGAGCGAGACGATGCCGTCGCTGCATTCGATGCCCGCGACCGGCTCCTCCAACAGGTTGCAGCGCAACGCACCGCTGATCCGATCCGGCGTGCGCACCGTCACATCAGCACGGTCGCCGCACGCCTCGTACAGGCGAACGATCAGATCACCCGACCCGTCGTCGGCGTGCTTCACGCTGCTGATCTGCACACCGAGGTGATCGAGAGTGACGACGGGACGCGGTGCTGCGGCTGCTTGACCGGTCACAACCCGAAGCGGCACGTTGAGGGCCTCGGCTTCGCCGAGCACCTCGTGCAATCCGGGGCCGTGCGGCAACACTGCGATCGTCACCGTATGCCGACCGTGATCGGCGTCGGGGTCGGGATACTTGGGGGCGCGCAGCAACGAAACACTGACGCCGCCGTCCTGCACACCGTGGCCATACCGGCCGTTATTCAGTACGGCGACTCCGAACGACGGCTCGCTGAGGTCGACGAAGCGGTGCGCGCAGACCTCGAACTTTGCCGCGTCCCACGAACTGCTGGCATGAGTCGGGCGCTTCACGTGACCGAACTGGATATCGCAGATCGCTTCGTTGGTGTGCACGTCGATGGGGACCATCAGCGTGAGCAACTTCTCGTCCTCGTGCCACTCGATGTCGAACGCGATGTCGAGTCGCGCCGACCCGGCGCGCATGGTGTATGTCTGGGTCAGCATTGATGTGCCGAAATCGCGACGCACCACCAGTGATGCAAGCAACGGATGAGCGTTGAGTTGGATCGACGAGGTCGTCGTGATCGATGATCCGAGTGATCGAGTCCAGGCTTCGAGATCCCAGGCGTCGTACTCGACGGGATGGTCGGGTGCGAGTTCGAGAGTGATCCGTTTGCCCGGAGGCAACAATTGCCGGCAGCGCGCGACATCGATGATCGAGATGACCTCGCCGTCGAGGTTCCAGCTCACGGTGATCAGCCCGTTGTTCATCGAACGCTCGGTGACCGTGACAAGGTGGTTCTGTGATGTTGCCGCGGCCACTGCTGCAATGGCTGAGCCAGGAACTTCGATCATGGTCGGTTCACCGTCGATGACGATCACCTCTCGTCGGGCGTGGCTCGCAGCATTGGCGATCGATCGACCGGCGGGCGCTGCCATTGAGATCGCCCCGGCGATGATCGTTTCCAAGCGGTCACCGACGCGCTGATGTGCTGCCTCTGCATCATCGGCAACCCAGGCGATCGATGAACCGGGAATGATGTCGTGGAACTGCTGCAGTAGCACCTCCCGCCACAGCTGCCCGAGTTCCTCCGTGACCTCGTCCGGTGCGCCGCCTGCTGCGACCCACCACAGCTCGGCTTCGCGCAACAGTCGTTCGCAGCGCCGGTTGCCGACCTTTGTCGCCGACTGCGACGTGAGGGTGCCGCGGTGCATCTCGAAGTACAGCTCGCCCGACCACACCGGCACCGGCGCTCCGGTCGCAATCTCGGCCTCGACATGGCCGAAGAACCGGTCAGGTGTCCCCAACTCGATACGCGACACGCCATCGAGATCGGCCATGCGTCTGGCGCGCTCGAGCATCTCCCGCGTGGGACCACCACCGCCGTTGCCATGACCGAATGGCATCAACGACCAATTGCTCCAACCGTGGTCCTTGAAGTTGCTCTCTGCGTAGCGAACTTCGGTCGATGTGATCTCGGCGTTGTACGTGTCGACCGGCGGGAAGTGGGTCAGCACTCGTGATCCGTCCAATCCCTCCCACCAAAAGGTCGAGTGTGGGAAGACGTTCTGTTTGTTCCAGCTCAGCTTCTGCGTGACGAAGCGCGTGCAGCCACCCTGCTGGAAGATCTGCGGCAGCGTGGCCGGATACCCGAACACGTCGGGAATCCAGATCACCGTGCTGCGCACCCCGAACCTCGACTCGAAGTATCGTTGCCCGACAACCAGCTGGCGGACGATGCTCTCACCGCTCGGCAGGTTCATATCGGGCTCGACCCACATGCCACCGACGGGGTGCCATTGACCGGCAGCGACCTTGTCGCGGATGCGTTGAAACACGGTCGGGTGACTGCGTTCGATCCAGTCGTATTGGGCCGCTTGCGAGCAGGTGAAGTGGTAGTCGGGGTAGTCGTCCATCAACCGGACGGCCGAGGCGAACGTGCGCGCACACTTTCGTTGCGTCTCGCGGATCGGCCACAGCCACGCCGAGTCGATGTGCGCGTGACCGACTGCCATCACATGGTGGGCTCCACCGCGTGCCGCGACACCGAGTGCAGGTTGCAGCAGCCGTCTCGCACTCGCGGCGGTCGCGCCGACGTCGTCGAGGTCGAGGACGTCGAATGCGGCCTCTAACTGGCGCAGTACCCGCACGCGGCGGGCGTCATCAGCTGGTAGCGAGCGAGCCAGCCCCAGCAGCACGTCGACGTCTAGCAGCAAGTGAAGTACTGCGTCGTCACGACGACCGATCGACGCCTGCCGTAGTCGATACAGCGGTGTGTCTCCGGCGGTGGCGAGCGAGCCGAGCGACGACGGCCTGAATCCCGGGAACGTCGGGTTGGAAGCTGCTTCGACGAAGAATGTGAACGGACCGGCCCCGATACCGGGGAGCGCAAGGCCGGTCCGGCGCGGATGGATTCCCTGCACCGGCTGGCCATCGATCCACACCAGCCCTTCTGATTGGAAGCCAGCGGAGTCAGGGTGAAAGCCGAGGTCGATCACCGCCTCCAGTTGCGGGCCGACCAGTGCAGGTGGCACGTCGACCGTGAACCGAAACCATGTCGTGCCCCACGGCCGGCTCCAGTGATCGCCGATCGTGAACTGGCGATAGGCGCCGCTCATCGCCTCGTCGAACGACACCGGCTCACCCGGTGCGTCCCACGCGGCGACCGTCAATGGCACGGAGCCGCTGTACACGGCCGGGAGTACTCGCTCGTGCACCTCGCGCTGGAGGCGAGCCTCGACAAGCTTCAGGTCGTTGTGCACGATGCGAGGCTAGTGACCGCGGCAATTACCCTGACCGCATGACGAAGCGACCACTCGACGGCGTGCGCGTGCTCGACTTCACGAGGGTGCTCAGCGGGCCGCACGCGACCCGCATGCTGTGCGACTTGGGTGCCGACGTGATCAAGGTCGAACCGCCGGAAGGTGATATCACTCGAACCGTCAACCCGCGGGTCAATGGGTTGGCTACGTACTTTGTCCAACAGAATGTCGGCAAGCGCAATATCAGCCTCGACACGAGCAAACCAGAAGCAGTGGACCTGTTGTTGCGGCTCGCCGACAGCAGTGATGTGCTGCTCGAGAACTTCAGGCCGGGTGTGATGGATCGCATGGGGCTCGGGTACGAGGCGGTCGCAGCACGAACCCCCGGGATCATCTACGCCTCGATCAGCGGGTACGGCTCCAGCGGACCATGGGCTGAGCGCCGCGCCTATGCGCCGGTCGTCGGCGCCGAGACAGGGATCACGAAGGAGCAAGGCGACGTACGCGGCGGTCAGTACGCCAACGATCCATTCAGCCACGCCGATGTATACACAGCGCTCGAAACTGCCTCGGCAATTCTGGCTGCCCTGTTCAATCGCGAGCGCACGGGCCGCGGCGATCGCATCGAGATCTCGATGGCCGAGACGATGCTCTACGTCAACGAGCATGCTCACGACCAGTTGTGGGATGCAGAGGTCCCGGCAGAGTGGATCCGCAGCTTCGGGCCGGCCGGCTACCCCGTGCTGACGACTGCCAATGGCGAGAGCGTGGTGATCAGTGGCCATCCCGCCGAGCGCGGCACGTTCGACCGATTCATGAGTGCTATCGGGCGAGCCGACCTGATCGCCGATCCGCGCTTCGTCGATGTGCCGTCGCGGCTGGCCCACTTCGCCGACATCATCGAGATCCTCACTGCATGGGCCGTCGCCATTGCGACGCCACAAGACATTGAATCTGCGATGGGCGAGCACGGCCTGGCTACTGGCACGTTGCGATCGCTCCGCGAGGTGTGTGACACCGATTGGGCGAAGGAGCGCGGCGCTGTCGTGGAAGTCAGCGACCGTGGAGACGGAACGTTGCGCCTGCCCAACTCACCCTGGCGGTTCGCCAGCGGCGACGTCGGTCTGCGCGGCGAGCCTCGCTACCGCGGCGAAGACAACCGCTCCGTGCTTGGCGAACTGCTCGATATCGATGATGCCGAGCTTGATCGCCTCCAAGCCGACGCGGTGCTGTCCAGCAGGCTGCCACGCCGATGACCTTGCGATATCCGGTCGCGCCGATGAAAGCCGCAATCGGCACGTTGCCCTCCGACGACGACACGTGGGCGTACGAGATCAAATGGGATGGCTATCGCACGCTCGCGTTCGTCGATGCCGGTCAAACCAGGTTGCAGAGCAGCAACCTGCTCGATGTCACGGCCAAGTATCCGGAGTTGGCCGAACTCGCCGCGTCGGTCAACGCGAAGTCGGTGGCGGCCGGCGGAACGGGGGAGGCGTCCCAAGCCCATTTTTATTGCCCGCGCGAAAAAGCGGCCGATGCTGATCCTCTCACTTTTGCAAACCGCCTTACCCG
>JANOJI010000396.1:0-2131 GCA_031408175.1 Ilumatobacteraceae bacterium | reverse complement strand
ACCAGGTTGAGATCATCCTTGGCGAGGATCGGTTGGCTGCGTCCGCGGGTCCGCATGAACCCGGTCAACCAGCCGGTGCCGATGAGTGACACGACCAGCGCGATGCCGGCGGCGAGCAGCGGGGCAATCATGTTCGATCACGTGTTGTGGAGTGCTTGATAACTCTCATCCTCACAGGCAATGATCGCCTAGCCGAGCACGCTGTTGGTCGTGGTGTGCACAGTGCGCCGACGCGAGAACTGGCCGAGATCGATGGACAGGCCGGTGGCTGGGCCGGTGACCACGACTGGCTCGCTGTCGTGGTCATGGCCTTCCTCGCATGCCTCGATCAGCGACCTCATCAACAGGCCGACCATCGGCGCATTCTTGAACTGGTTGCCACTCGTTCCGATGGCCACATAGAAGCCGTCCAGATCGGTGCGGTCGTATACAGGCAGCCAATCGTCGGAGACGTCGTAGAGGGCCGCCAAACCTGAAGGGCGGTTGGGCACACCGAGCGTCGTGATCCGGCGCGCGGCCCGCGTGGTCTGGGCCTCCCACACCTCGGGAGTCGGATGCTCGTCGAACACATCGGGATCGGTCACCCAGACGAGTGGATCGCACTCCGGCTCGAGGCCGCCGATGAGGAAAGTTCCACCGAAATGAGGACGCAAGTATGTGCCGAGGTCAGGGTCGGCGACTGCCACACCACCATCGTCCATCGAAAATCCACGCGGCGCCGGCACGACATGCACCTCCTGGCGTAGCGCCCGCGTCTGGATGCCTGTCGTCGGAAGGCCCGCCATCCGATTGACGACCGACGAGTGCGGCCCGGCGGCATTGACCACAACGGACACCTCGCGCGTGCTGCCGTCAGTGAACACGACCTCGCGCACGTGACCGCCCACCTGACGGATCTCGCTGACCTCGGTGTGGAAGTGGAACTGAGCGCCGAGGTGCTGAGCAGCAACCATCAAGTTGTGCGCGGCGAGCATCGGGTCATCGATGAAACCGGCATCGGGCGTCAAGTACGCGGTGATCTCGGGGCCGGCGGCATCATTCCAGAAGGCTGGGTCGTCGACCCCCCGCGGCGGTAGGAACCGGCCGAGATCAAGCGTCGCAAATCTCTCGTGGAGTGCCGCCGCATCCAACGGCTCGTAGGGAACGCCCACATCGTCGAAATGGTGCTGCACACGCTCGAGCGCGGTCGCCGGGGAATCGAGCACGAGCATGCCCGTGCGGATGAACCTCGCCTGACCGAGTTCATCAGCGACGCCCAGGAAGTCGGGCCACTGCTGCCACAACTGCGCGGACTCCCACGCCAGCTTCACTGCGTCGAGCGCCGAATAGTTGAACCTGATGAGCGCCGACGAGGCGCTGGTCGAGCCTGCTCCTGCCGCCGGGCCCTTGTCTACGACTACTGGGAAGTGTCCGGTACGAGCCAGGTGAAAGGCGATCGAGCACCCCATCACACCGCCACCGATGATCAGTGGCGACAGCGGCGTCCGCCGTCGAGTCATGTCAGCACCTCCGGTCCTGCGTGGCACCATTCGACGTCGCAGCGTGACCAACGACAAGGGCGGAAGGTCCCGTTCGGACCGCCGATCCGCAATCGGACCAGCCGATGGATTTCGCGTGACAGTCCGACGAAGGAGCGCTACAATGGCTCTCACTTAGTCAAGTACTGAACTGCCGCCCAGACCCCGCGGTTCGCAAACTGACGAACACGGGTGGCTTATGGGCGACAAGGCGATGACCAGGGTTCTCCGGCCATCGACCGTGTCTGTGGCGATGTTCCCCGATTCACCAGCGTTGCGGAAGTCTCCACCACTTGCGCCCGTCGATGCCGCCCAATCTGCATCCGGCCCGGCAGCAGGAATGGTGGTGGCGGTGCCTCCGAGAGTCCACCCGTCCCGGACTCTCGGGGGCACCCAATTCGCCCTAGGCGCTCACTGCACGAGTTCTTGAAACAGAGTGATCTGCAATCCAGCTGGCGCTTCGAGACGCGAGTTGAGCGAGCGCCACGGAGTCTCCGTGGCCTCGGCGATCAGCGTCGCTCCGGCGTCAACGAGCACTGACGTCATGCCCACCGAGTCGAGCACCTCGAATGCAACTCGTATCTTCGGACTGACGGGCCGACCGACCTCGACGC
>JANOJI010000525.1:0-1740 GCA_031408175.1 Ilumatobacteraceae bacterium | reverse complement strand
CTGTCGCCGATGGGGACTTGTTCGACCAAGTCCCCTCGATCGTCGGCCGCCATCACGTAGCCGCGTTGAGAACGGGCATCGACCGTCGAGATCCACCATGTCGAGTCGACGAGGGCCATGCCTTGCGGATGGTATGAATCGAAGTTCAGCGCCAACTCATTGACGAGTTGCCACCTGGTCGTGCGGGTGAACGACGCAACGGTCGCGGCGATCGCGGCATCCGTGCGCGTCTGATTGCACAACATCTGCTGCGAAGTATCGCGGACGCGAACCAACGCAGCGTTGATACCCGGCGACGTTGTGGTGGTCACAGCATGAACATCGGCCGATCATTGCCACCGCCTGAGCAAAAAGGTCTCCGCCGACGTCTGTGTCAGCTCTCAGAGCGACGGGTCGAGCGACGGTTCGTTCAGTGAGCTGACACAGAGAGTCGCTCGGCCATTTCTGCCGGTCAGGCCGACCAGAGAATCCTCGTCGTCGGGGCGATGCCGAGTCAGTCCCGGTCCTGCCAGGTGCACACGCAGGCCTCGTTGCCTTCCGCATCGGCGAGGATCCAGAACGACCGGGCGCGCTTGTCGCTGACGAGGTGGCCGCCGGCCGCGATCGCGTCGGCAACGCGCTGCTCGGCCACGTCGTGAGGCACGATGACATCGATGTGAATTCTGCTGCGTTGCGGCCGGGGAGCATCCATCTGCTGGAACCAGAACGCGGGACCGATCCGCAGCGGATCGACGAGTGAGATGATCTGTCCGCCGGACGTTGTCGGCGCTTCGTCGTCGTAGCCGAGGACTGCTTTCCAGAACGGCCGCACAGAGTCGATGTCGAGTGCGTCGATAGCCACTTCCACGCCACGCGTCATCCGTGGTTCGCTCGTCAGCCCTGCCTGGGCGGCGAGGTCGGAGATGGTTCTCGCCAGTTCGACGTCGGCGTCGGTCAAACTGTTGGTGGCGTGGGTGGTGAGCGTGACGTGCACGTAACCGGGGTACCGAAGGTCGACATCGGGGTGGTGGTCGGCCTGTTCGGCGGCGGCGGCAATCTGGCTGATGAACGCCGACGCTGCCTCGAACGATGACGCCCGGAATCCGGCTTCGATGCGACGCACCACGACTCTCCAATCGGGGAGATCCGTGCCACCATGAAACTGTGTTGCCGAGATCGTATTGACCATCAGCGCAGCCTACGGACTTTCAGGCGTGGTGATTCTGGCCATCAGCGAACGAGCTGCACTAACGACGAGATCTCGATCGTGGGTGACGACGAACTGAAGTCGACGGTCATGGTCGGGGCCGTGATCACCCATATCGCGGGCGATCAAGGCTGCGGCGTGGCCGACGGCGAACTCATTGCACAGTTCGAGATGAGCTTCGAGCTCCTGAGCCGCCGCTGATGTCGCTCTGACGCGCCCGGGGCGGTCAGACGGTGGTTGACGCCGTGATCCGGGTGCGTTCTGCTTCGATCATCTCAGCCAGGCGGCGCCGGAATCGGATCCCGCCGCCGTCGGTTCGCAGGTTGATGTTGGGTGTCGTCGAGTTGGTCATGCCCCGCTGCGATGCCTGCAGGATGACCTTGTCTTCCTCGAACGCGCTGCGCACTGATGCGGCGAAGCGACGCGAGACCTCGGCATCGTCAGGCGCAACGTTGCGCATCTGGAACCAGAAGTACCTGGTCGTGATCTCGTCGACCGGTGTCAGGAAGTTGAAGCTGTCCATCACAAAGGTGTCGGGGTGCCATGGCTTGTTT
>JANOJI010000187.1:0-2814 GCA_031408175.1 Ilumatobacteraceae bacterium | reverse complement strand
AAATCTGGGCCTGGGAAGATCTTGAAGCGAGTTCTGCGCGATCGCTACCTCGTCGAGTAGGTACTCTTCGGGAATGCTGTCCACACAACCCTTCGGTCGCACCGGCCACCATTCCACACGCGTGATCTTCGGTGCTGCGGCCTTTGGCGGCATGAGCCAGGACAGGGCCGACGCCACTATGGCGTTGCTCGATTCTCATGGCGTCAACCACATCGACACGGCCCGTAGCTACGGCGAGAGCGAGTTGCGTCTTGCACCGTGGCTGGCCGGCAATCGGCAACGGGTGTTTCTGGCGACCAAGACCGGCGAACGATCTGGCCCCTCTGCTCGCGTCGAGTTGGAAGAGTCGCTGACCCGAATGGGCGTCGACCATGTCGACCTCATCCAGTTGCACAACCTCGTCGAGCCCGACGAATGGGACACGGCGTTCGCTCCAGGGGGCGTGGTCGAAGCCATGGCCGCAGCTCGCGATGAAGGCCTGTGCCGATTCATCGGCGTCACCGGTCATGGCCTGCGAATCGCGGCGATGCACCTGCGCAGCTTGCAGGCCTTCGACTTCGACTCGGTGTTGCTGCCGTACAACTTCGTGTTGATCGAACGCCCCGATTATCGCGCCGACATCGAGTCACTCGTCGAACTCTGCGCCGAGCGCAACGTCGCTGTGCAGACCATCAAGTCCATCGCCCGCGGTCGTTGGGCCGGCAGCCGTGAGGGCAAGTTCAGCTGGTACGAGCCGCTGACCGACCCGGCAGCAATCAGCCGAGCGGTTCGCTACGTTCTCAGCAACGCGCAGCTGTTCCTCAACACCACCAGCGACGCATCCCTGCTACCGATCGTGCTGGAAGCAGCAGCGAGCGACATGACCGCGCCTTCGGCCGATGAGCTGCGCGCCGACATCGACACCTTCGGCATCACGTCGCTGTTCGACGGCGGAGCCTTGGAGCGAATGTGACGTAGCTGTCGGTGAGCTGTGGGGGTACATTCAGCTCAACCCGCATCGGTGCTATCCCGAGCTGGCCCGCGGCGATTGATGACTGGCGCCCCGCATAGGGGCTCGAGTCGTCAAGCGCACCGTCTTGATCGATGCGTCTGATGACTGGCGCCCCGGTGCGGGGCCGGAGTCGTCAAACGCTGCGTCGACTACCGCCCAGTGCTCCATCTGGAGCCCCATTCATCTCACCGTGGTGCCGAACTCAGCGCCAGATGTGGGCGGCGGCGTCGACGGTGAGGCGCAGCTTGGCCCACTGCACCTCCTCGGTGATGTCGTTGCCGTGCACCGTGCTGCTGAAGCCACACTGGGGGCTGAGGCACAACTGCTCGATCGGCACGTACTTGGCGGCTTCGTCGACACGTTGGGCGAGGGAGTCGATCGACTCCAACTCGGCAAGCTTCGACGTGATCAAACCAAGCACGACGGTCTTGTTGGGCGGCACGAATCGAAGCGGTGCGAAGTCGCCCGAGCGCTCGTCGTCGTACTCGAGGAAATAGGCGTCGACGTCGAGGTCGCCGAACAACACCTCGGCCACTGGTTCGTATCCGCCCTCGGCGAACCACGTGCTGCGGAAGTTGCCCCGGCACAGGTGGATGCCGACGGTCAGGTCGTCGGGCCGATCGTGCAACGCATCGTTGATCAACGCTGCGTACGTCCGGGGCAGCTCGTTGGGATCGTCACCTCGCTCCACCGCGCCCGCACGCATCTTCGGATCGCACAGATAGGCGAGGTTGGTGTCGTCGAGCTGGATGTAACGGCAGCCGGCCTTGTACAGCGCCGCGATCTCGTCGCGGTAGCACTGGGCGAGATCGGCGAAGAACACGTCGAGGTCGGGGTATGACTCGATGTCGATGGCGGCTCGACCGCCACGGAAGTGGACCATCGTCGGCGACGGAATCGACACCTTCGGCGTCTGGGTCGTCACACTGGCGAGGTAGGTGAAGTCGTCGACCTGGATATCGCGCACGTGTCGCAGTGGGCCGGTCACGGCCAGACGTGGCGGCGTGAAATGGACGGTTTCTGCGGCATTGGAGCTGGCTGCGATGGCTCCGCTGACTTCGACCCCGGCGAGTTGCTCGAGAAAGTCGAGGTGGAACCAGGTGCGCCGGAACTCGCCATCGGTGATGCTGCGCATTCCGACCGATTCGACCTTCCGGACGGCGTCGGCGATGGCGTCGTCTTCGACGGCGCGCTTCTGGGCAGCGGTGATCGTGCCCTCAGCGTGCTGCTCGCGGGCATCGAGCACCGACTTGGGCCGCAGCAGGCTGCCGACGTGGTCGGCTCGAAACGGCGGGTCGGTTGGGCTCATGGTCGCACTGTAGAGCAGCCGCCTGCTGGGCTTTGTTCTGTCGTTCCAGCACTGCGAACACCCGGTTGAGAGACCTCCGACGGGCCGTGAGTATTGTGAGACATATGGCACATGACTCGCATCCTCGTTTCAGGGTTCATCACGCCTTGCGCATCAAGGGTTTCGTCAAGGTCGAGAATCTCGCCGAGTTGGCTGGACTCCCGGAAGAGGAGGTTCTGTCGCATCTCGAAGCCATGAAAGACGAAGGACACACCAACTTCCGTGAGGCACGCGGCTTGTGGCAGTTGACACCCGATGGTCGTGAGGCATACGTGATCGCGCTGGAAGAAGACGTCAGCAAACCGGGTTTCCGCGAGGGTTTGGCCGAGAAGTATCACCGCTTCCTCGGAATGAACGAGACGTTCAAGGCGCTGTGCGCCGACTGGCAGTTGCGCAATGGCGAGCCGAACGATCACGCCGACGCGGCCTACGATCAGGACTGCATCAAGCGGCTCGGTGTGCTCGACGATGAGGC
>JANOJI010000174.1:0-5533 GCA_031408175.1 Ilumatobacteraceae bacterium | reverse complement strand
CGGTGGAGTGCGTGATGCACGCTGAACGGCTCGACGGCTTCGTTGGGCTGGCGGGATGCGACAAGAGCATCCCGGCAATGCTGATGGCAGCGGCCCGGCTCGACCTGCCGAGCGTGTTCGTGTACAACGGCTCGATCCTGCCGGGCGAGCACAACGGCACCGCCCTCGACATCACCAGTGTGTTCGAAGCAGTCGGTGCCTGCGCACTCGGCAAGATCACCGAGGACGAGCTGGGTCAGATCGAACGCAAAGCGTGCCCCGGCGAAGGTGCGTGCGGCGGAATGTTCACCGCCAACACGATGAGCTCGATCGCCGAAGCAATTGGTATGTCGCTGCCTGGAACGGCATCGCCGCCCGCCGTCGATGTGCGCCGCGAGGACGACGCCAGGCGGGCCGGCGAGGCCGTGGTCAACATGCTTCGCCTCGGGATCACACCGCGGATGATCATGACCAAGCAGGCCTTCGAGAATGCCATCGCTGTCACGTCGGCGCTCGGCGGGTCGACCAATGCCGTGTTGCACCTTCTCGCCATTGCCAACGAGGCCGGCGTCGACCTCCACCTCGATGACTTCAACCGGATCGCCGCCAAGGTTCCCCACATTGCCGACATGAAGCCGGGCGGCAAGTTCCACATGAGCGATCTCGACCGCGTCGGCGGCGTTCCCGTCGTCATGAAGCATCTGCTCGACGCCGGTCTGCTGCACGGTGACGTGATGACGGTGACCGGCAAGACGATGGCCGAGAATCTCGTCGAGCTCGATCCGCCACGCCCCGATGGCGTGGTGGTCTATCCGGTCGATCAGCCGCTGCACAGCGAAGGCGGCATCAATGTGCTCACCGGTTCGCTCGCGCCACGCGGCGCAGTGGTGAAGGTCGCCGGGTTGAGCAAGGAGCAGATGCGCTTCGAAGGAACGGCCTGCGTGTTCGACGGCGAAGATGGCGCGATGGACGCGATCCTCAGCGGTTCGGTCGTGCCCGGAACCGTCTTGGTGATTCGCTACGAAGGACCAAAGGGCGGCCCAGGGATGCGCGAGATGCTGGCCGTCACCGGTGCATTGAAAGGTGCGGGGCGTGGCGCCGATTGCGCGTTGATCACCGATGGCCGATTCAGCGGTGGTACATGGGGATTTTGCATCGGCCATATTGCGCCGGAGGCCGTGGATGGTGGCCCCATCGCGTTCGTCCGCGATGGCGACCGGATACTCATCGACGTGCACGAACTGACCCTCGACTTGCTGGTCGACGACGGCGAACTGGCCAAGCGACGGGCATCGTGGGAGCCGAACCCTCCCAGGTACACCAGCGGTGTGCTGGGCAAGTACGCCAAGTTGGTGCAGGGCGCGGAAACCGGCGCCATCACCAACACGCTGTAGGCAACCCCGGGACGCACATGAACCTTCGCGAAGTTCTCGAACTCATTCAGCTTCGTCGCTTCGAGCGCGATCCTGTGCAGCGGTTGTTGAATCGAACCCACATGCCGGACGATTTTCGTGCCGTCGCCAAACGGAAACTGCCCCGAGCGGTCTTCGACTATGTCGAAGGTGGCGCCGACGAAGAGATTGCACTCGAGGCCAATCGACAAGCGTTCGTGCGCCGCAAGCTCAGTCCGCAGCTGTTGCGCGACGTCTCGACCACCGACCTCACCGGCGAACTGTTCGGCCACGAGTTCCAGGTGCCCATCGGACTGGCGCCCACCGGCTACACGCGAATGATGCATCCGACCGGCGAGGTGTCGTCATGTCTGGCTGCGATGACAAAAGGTATTCCCTACACGCTGTCGACAATGGGTACGACCACGGTCGAAGACGTTGCCCGCACCGGTCATCCCAACCTGTGGTTTCAGCTGTACGTCACCAGCGATCGACGGCTCAGTGACCCGCTCATCGACCGTGCCGGTGCGGCCGGCTATCAGGCGTTGGAGGTCACCATCGACACGGTGGTCACAGGGCGACGCACCCGTGACATGCGCAACGGCCTCACGATTCCGCCACAACTCAGCCCCCGCACCATCGTCGACATTGCCCGCCGGCCGGGCTACTGGGTCAAGATGTTACGTAGCCCGGCGATCGGCTTCGCCAACTTCACCGCGTTGTCGCCGGCGGAAGTGAAGAGCGCCGCCTCGACACGGATCGGCTCGTTGTTCGATCAGTCGCTGAACTGGGCCGACATCGAGGGCATCCGCAAGCGATGGACCGGTCCGCTGCTGCTCAAAGGGCCGATCGGCCCGGCCGACGCTCGTCGCGCCCTCGACATCGGAGTCACCGGCCTTCACCTCTCCAACCACGGTGGCCGTCAGCTCGACCGATGCACGCCGCCGATTGATCTTCTCGCTCCGCTGCGCGCCGCCATCGGGCCCGATGTGCCGATTGTCGTCGACAGCGGCATCCGCCATGGCGCCGACATCGCCGTGTCGATTGCACTTGGGGCCGACATGGCGTTCATCGGCCGCCCCTACGTGTACGCCGTCGCCGCGGCTGGCCAGCGCGGTGTCGAGCATGTCGTCGCCATGCTCACCGATCAGCTTCGGTCGGTGATGCAGTTGAGCGGCGTGACGTCACTTTCGGAGCTACGCAAACATGGCGCCGAGTTGCTCAGCGATCCGGGGTGATCACAGGTGCTGCACGCACAGCACCGGCGGCAGAGAACTGGTGATGTGCCGGAACGAGTTACCGCCATCGCTGCTGTGCCACAACGAGCCCGTGGTCGATGCCAACACCAGTCGCTGACCGGTGCCGTCGACGTCGAGACCATGACGATAGATCAGGTGATAGGCGTTCTGCTGCGGTAAACCGGCACTGGTCGTCTCGAACGTATCCCCGCCGTCGTGCGTGCGATTGACCACCATCGCCCCCTCCACTGGGATGCGGACCTCGTCACTCTCAGCCGGGACGAACCACGCCGTTTCAGGGTCGGAGGGATGTACGGCGACGGCGAATCCGAATGCCGATGGGGCAACGTCGGTGATGGCTGACCAGGTCCGTCCGTTGTCGATCGAGCGGAAGATCCCGTTGTGATGCTGGGTCCACAGCACATCGGGCGCAGCAGCACAGCGCACGATGCGGTGCGGATCTTGGATCCGTGGATCATCGGCGCGACCATCGGGCATGTACCCGGCGCGCATACCCGTGGACACAGTCCACGATGCACCCCCGTCGTCGGTGTACCACGAACCACCGCACGACACGCCCACGGTCATCGAGTCCGCCGAGCGGGGATCGATGGAGATCGAATGGAGGCCGGGTTGGTCGTAGCCACCACCGAACCACTCGGCGCGTGATGGCTCGTTCCACAATGCCTGGTTGAGCTGCCACGTCTCGCCTCGGTCATTGCTACGGAACAGCCCGCCGGGGATCGTCCCACACCACAACACGCCGGGTTGACTCGGATGGCCCGGCACAAGGGTCCAGATCAACTTGGTCGCCGAGCTCTCGTCCTCCGATGCGGCTTCAGCCGGGTACGCGGGATACGACAGCTCGGTCCACGTCGCCCCGTGGTCGTCGCTGCGGTGCAGCTTGACGCCGAAGTGACCATGGTCCAGGCCGGCATACCAGGTGTCGTCGCGATAGTCGTGCAGTACTGCAGAAACCGGCGATCCGAGAAAGTGCGTGCTCGTCACCGTCGGGTTGTCGGCGTCGAGGTCGTACACGAAGAGTCCCTTGCGTGTGCCGATCAGCGCAGTGTTCATGGTTCCGCTTGTCATGTTCAGCCTCCTGATAGGGCTTGGAATATGTAGACGATGCCATCTTCGGTGACTTCGTCGCTGAGATGCGACCGATCGGCGATCTGATCGTCGCCAACGAAGATCGCCACATGTTTGCGCACCGCACCGTGCTCGTCGAGCACGTAGCTGCGCACAACCGGAAAAGCGTCGAAGTACTCAGCGAGTGCGTCGTGAACCGTGGATCCGCCGACGGCGAGGTCGGGGCACTCGACGTGCCGGCGGAAGGCCTTAGCGATCTGAATGCGAGGCACGCGAGGCAACCATTCGCCAACCGACCAGGAACACGC
This sequence comes from Ilumatobacteraceae bacterium, assembly GCA_031408175.1. Classification (GTDB taxonomy): domain Bacteria; phylum Actinomycetota; class Acidimicrobiia; order Acidimicrobiales; family Ilumatobacteraceae; genus JAENVT01. Next base: position 1,525 of record JANOJI010000174.1, on the reverse strand, counting down.
CGGTGACCGTTGTGGCAACGATGATGAACGGCAGGGCCGTGCCGCGATCGAACACGACGTTGCGCAGCGCCAATCCCAGCGCAACCGTGACGGGCCAGATGATGAACGCCGCTTCGACCTGCATCGGGCGCGCCCAAGCGCGAGCGACAATCCATCCGACGACGAGCGCGATCAGGAACGGTGCGGCGACGGTGGCGACGCCGTCGACCGCAGTGCCCGCGTCGTGATTGCGGCGACCGATGGCAACGAACACGATGATCGCAACGATGTCGGCGACCGCGGCGACTGCCACGCGACGAGTCACGTCTGTCCCACGAAGCCGCCGAGCTGGCCGCGGAAGAACAGTAACGGCGCCGGCTGGCTTTCGGGGTCGGCGTGGTCCATGTCGACGATCAGGCCCATGACGAAGAAGTGATCGCCGGCGTCGACGACTTCGGCCGTGGTGCAATCCATCCAGGCGATGGCGCCATCGAGAATCGGCGAGCCCGTGGTCGGCGATGGTGACCAGCCGACACCCTCGAACGGCTCCTCGATGCTGCTCTTGGCGAACCGCCAGCACAGCTCGCCGTGAGCCATGCCCAGCACATTGACGCAGAAGCTGCCTACCGACGCCATGCGCAGCCATCGTTCGGATGTCGTCATGGGCAAGAATCCGACCAGCGGTGGGTCGAGCGACACAGATGTGAACGAACCGATCGTGAACCCAACGGGCTCACCATCGACCATTGCCGTAACCACGGTGACGCCCGTGGGAAAGTGGCCGAGCACGAGGCGATACTTCAACGGATCGATCGACATCACGGTGGACTGTACTGCCGGGCCACGTTGCGTTGACAGCCGTGGCACGCTGTGCGGGTGATCGAGAAGGCAGCGCTGCGCAAGCGGATGCGAATGGTGCGCGAGATGGTCGATGATCATTTGATGCGCAGCGTGCAGTTGTGGGCGTTGTTGGCCGAACTGCCGGAATACCGGCAGGCGAACAACGTGATGGCCTTTGTCGCCTTCAACGGCGAACCCGACACCGACCCGTTGTTCGCCCGACTGACCGTCGAAGGAAAACGGCTGTTGCTGCCGCGGGTGGAGCCATCGGGGATTGTGCCAGCCGACGGTGGTGGGCCACTGGTCGCCAGCCAGTTCGGCGTGCAGGAGCCGACCGGTCCGGCTGTCGCGCTCGACGAGATCGACCTCGTGGTCGTGCCGGGGCTGGCCTTCACAGGGGCCGGTGATCGTCTCGGCTTCGGCAAGGGCTACTACGACAGATTTCTTCCGACCCTGTCGGCCCCCTCCGTCGGGGTGTGCTTCGTCGATCAACTGGTCGATGAATTGCCGGTAGCAGCTCACGACGTGCGGGTCGGCATCGTTCTGTCTGCCTGACCTCTCATCATGTGACAAACGTCACATCGACCTCACAGAGTTGTCTCAGAGTACCGATTCATTGTGAGTCGTGTCCGGTGAACAACTCGCCGGCGTGACCAAAGGAGAGAGCAATGACGACCCCCCGTCGTATCAAGTCCGCAATCATGGT
>JANOJI010000170.1:0-1591 GCA_031408175.1 Ilumatobacteraceae bacterium | reverse complement strand
GCTGACCACCATGCAGCACGCCACGCTCGGTTTTGCCATCTCCGTCGTCGTTGCCCTCGTTGTGGGGGCGGCGATGGCTGCATCGAGCTTCGTGGAGTACGCAACCCAGCCCGTCCTGACGCTGATCGCTGTCACACCCTTCGCCGCCTACATCGCATCGGTCAAGATCGGATTCGGCATCTTCTCCGACAAACCCGTCATCTTCATCGTGGCACTGGTCTCGCTGCCCGCTTTCGCCTTTGCCGCCGCCGATGGAATGCGCGGCGCCGACCCATGGAGCCGAGAACTGTTCGCCTCCGTCGATGCCTCGCGATGGGAGGTGCTCTGGCATCTCCGATTGCCTTCCGCTCTTCCGTCGCTGTTCACAGCCGCCAAGTACAACACCGGCCTGGCACTGGTTGTCGCCTATCTCGCCGAGGGCGGCGCCGGCGGGCTTGGTCAGATTGGTGCACGAGCCGTCGCGGGCAACCAAGGCGACCGCCTGTGGGCAGCGATCCTGTCGATGGCGGTCCTCGGAACGATCAGCCTGGTGTTGCTCAATGTGCTGCAACGAGCGGTGATGGGTTGGCACGTGTCACAGCGCATGCAGAGTAGCTGAGCAGGTACGGTGCACACAGTGGCCGAACTCGACGACCTCCGCTCGCGTATCGATCAGCTCGACGGCGCGCTGATCACGATCATCGCCGAACGTCTCGCTGTCTGTCGTCAGGTTGCCGCGGTGAAGGAAGACTCCGACACCCCTGTCATCCAACCCGCCCGCGTCCGCGACGTCGTGACCACCCGGCGGCAACAGGCGATCGAGGCCGGCATCGACCCCGACTTCGCCGAGCAGTTGTTCCGGGTGTTGCTGACCGAAACCCATCGCATCGAGGTCGCCGGCCACCGACCTGATGCTGCTCCCGAGAAGCCCGCGACCACGGGCGAAGCGCACAGCGGGCTCGACACCGTCGCCACTCGGGTCGACCACATAGTCGTCGCCGTCAATGATCTCGATCGGGCGACGGCAACCTTGCAGTCACGATTCGGGTTCCGTGATGTGGCGATGGCAGGTGCTGCTCGGCCCGGGATCTGCACCCTCGCAGCCGGCGGCGTGACTTTGGTGTTGGTCGGCCCACAGGCGTCACCCAGCGTCGCCGCATATCTCGAACAGCACGGCCAAGGTGTGCAGCATGTGGCGGTCGAGGTGCTGAATGCCGGCTTCGCCCGCGCCTGTCTTGCCGATGCGGGCACACCCCTGTTGACCGATGTGTTGGTCGACGACGACGGGCACGAGCAGTTCTTCGCGGCCAGCGAGCCAGCGGCCGGCCTCCAGTTGGGCTTCATCTCCCGCACCGGTCATCGGGTCGGGGTCGGTGCCGACAACGTGCTGGCCCTGTTCGACGCCATCCGGCCCACGGCGCCGTGAACCGCCGCGATAGGCTCGGCCCACGCATGACCGTAGGGGCGCTCCGCGAGTTTCTCGCAACGCGACAGTTGCCCGTTGTGCACTGGCAACAACCCGATCCCTCATTGCAAAGGACACGCACATGTCGTTTCGACGCGCCGCACTCTTCTCTCTAGTTCCACTCGCCTTGATCGCTGCGTGCAGCGA
>JANOJI010000163.1:0-3302 GCA_031408175.1 Ilumatobacteraceae bacterium | reverse complement strand
CGAGCAGTTCGTCGTGTGCGGCCAGGTACCACTGGCCGCTCGAAACGGCGTCACCCTGCAGGAGGCTGCTGCCGTCGCGGCTAGAGCTGGCATGTTGCAGCACCGCGTTGAAGCTGCTCACCCAATCGGGACCGGCGTCGGCAACCGACTTGCTGAGGAACTCCTCGCGAGTGATGGGCAGCACGACGTGAATTGCGATGTCGCGGATGATGGCTTCCTCGAGCACGATCAGGTCGGCGCCCGAGGCGGCAGCCGACACGACGTCGGAGGGTTGCAACGTGTCGAGCACCTGACGGACCCGATTCCGAACGGCGGGCACTTGACTCGAAGGAAAGCGTGCCGCCCCTCGGTTGGCCAGGTCGAGCCTGTTGCCTGCGTGAACCAACAACACATCGGCAGGGTACAGCCCACATCTGACCGGAGCGACCGGCGATGACGAGCGAACGTGATATCGGCGTTGCATTGTCAGGCGGGGGCCACCGAGCAACTGTGTTCGGTCTCGGAGTGTTGCTGGCGTTGGTCGACCAGCGTCTGAACGGGCGGGTCGAGTCGATCAGTTCGGTGTCGGGTGGTTCGATTGCCAATGGCATCGTCATGGTCGGACCGGATTTCGGGACGGTCACACCGCCTGAGTTCGAACGACACATCTCTGAGGCGTTGGCAACGATTGCGGACCGCGGCATTCTGCTGGGAGGCGCGCCGGCGACACGCGGCTACATCCGCGTGCTGATCGCCGCTCTCGCGGTTGTGTTGGCGGCATGCTTGGTCTGCGTCGTCGCCGTGATTGGTCATTGGTGGACTCCGGCAATCGTCGCAGGGATCGTGACAGCCATCGCCGGCCCCGTTGCGTGGCGTATGTTCAGCGGCCGATCGTTGCAGACCGAGAAGGCGATCGACTCCGAACTGCTCGGCAACCGGTCGTTGCGCCTCGCAGACCTGCGGGCGATGCCGAGCTCGGTGCACCACGTGATGTGCACCACCGAACTGCAGACTGGCACGTCGCTGTACTTCTCGAATCGCCTGGTGTACGGCTACGGCTTCTCTGGCGCGACTGCACCAGTCGACGTGAAGCTGGCCACGGCCGTACAGGCTTCGGCCTGCGTGCCTGGTGCATTTGGCCCGCGCACCCTCTCGCTCGAGGCGGTCGGCCTGAACGGCGCGGGCCGCGTGGTGCTCGTGGATGGCGGGGTCTACGACAACATGGCCGACGAATGGGAGTACGGCTTCGCCGCTCGGAAGAAGGCGTGGCCGTCGCTGACTCAGGCGCAGACGCATCCGGCGGCGATGGTGCTCGTGGCCAACGCATCTGGCGGTTGGAATGACCTCAAGCCCATCGCAGGCCGCGGGCTGCGCCTCGAACTTGCCGGCGTGTTGCGCTCCAAAGCTGTTCAATACGACGTGTCGACAGCGCATCGTCGTCGGGCGCTTGCGGCAATGTTTCGCGACCGCGATGCCAAAACTGCCGACGGTGCGTTTGCCCAGATCTCGGCAAGTCCGTACGACATCACCGAGCAATTTGGCGCACGCCCTGAACTCGCAGCCGACGACCGTTCCCGTCGTGCAGACGAGGCCAGACGCTTTCTCGACGACCACGGATACTCCGTCACCGATTGGGAGACTCGGGTTCGAACGACGTCGGGTGTGCCGACGACGCTGGCGCCGCTCGGCCGAGACATGACAGCGGCGCTCCTGGAGCACGGGTACATGCTGACGCTCGTCAACCTCTACGTCCTGCATGGCCTCGGTGATCTGCGCAGTGTGGATCGGGCGCGGTTCTCCCGGCTCGTGAGCGGTGCCCAGTGAGCGAGAACTCGGGCGTCGACATCCAGCCAGTCGTCGAGATCTCGATCATTCACGCCAGCCTGGGAGGAGCCGACTATCCGTTGATGATCGGTGGTTTCGCCGACGAGCAGTTGGGGGGGCAGGAACGCTTCATCGACCGCCAGTTCGCTGGGATGCTCACCTCGTGGGCCGAGGTGGATCTGTTTCCTACGAAGGTGGGTACATCACGATTCATCGAACCCAGTGCGGACGTCGAAACTGAGCCGCCCGGCTGTTACGTCATCGGCCTCGGGTCGGTCGTCGACTTGCAGCGTGACCAGTTGACCTTCAGCGTGCGTCAGGCGCTGGTGGACCGGTGTACCCGGCTGTATCGCGATGCACTTGCTGGTCGTGACAACGCGCGCCTTGTCGAGGTCGGGGTGTCGAGCTCGCTGATGGGTGTTCGTTCCGATCGTGGACTTCGAGTCGAAGACTCGGTCGCCGGCATCGTCGGGGGAGTGTTGCAGGCGAACAAGGCGCTGGCGCTGTACGAGTCGTCGCGCGCTACCGACGGACGCGTCGTACGCGTCACCGCCCTGCAGTTCGTGGAGCGCTTTGCCGAGCAAGCCAACCTTGCGGCAGTCGCCCTGCGCTCGCTGTCGACTGCCGTGCATCTGCCCAGCTCGTACGAGACCCTGCGTTCGGTCACCGTCACCGAACGCCCGGGCGGACTGCCGCTCGGAGCGACGTTGAACGAGGTTGCTCAAGGCTGGCGCCGTTTCGTCATCACGGCTGCCGAGACCGGTGAGCCCGCGACCGGCGGCGACGCCAATCAAGCTATCGACGACCGTTGCGCGACCTTCGACATCGCCCTGCTCGGCAGGGAGGCACGTGCCGATCGGGTACGTCACCGGCTCGACAAGGTGATGGTCGATGCGCTCGTAGATCGTCTGGCCACCGACACCGGCGACCAGCGAACGGCTGGAACTCTGTACGACCAACTGATACCTCACGAGCTGCGCAGTGACTTCCAGACGACCTCGGCGATTCAGTTCGTCGTCGACCCAACGACGGCCAGGTATCCGTGGGAGCTGCTTGGCGCGCCCCGCCCAACCGACGGTCAGTCGGCCGGCGGTGCGTTCGGCGGTGTGATCCGACAGTTCACCGAATCGGAGAGTCGTCGCCTCAGCCCCGAACGCGCCCGCTTCGGGAGCGCCTTGGTGATCGCAGCTGGCAAGGTTCCCGGCGAGAGCGAGTTGCCATCGGTGTACGCCGAGTGCGAAGTGGTCGGTCGACTGCTCGACGCAGCGAATCCGGGACGGGTCACCGCGCTCGATGATCAACGCGGCGAACTCGATCTTGTCGATCTCCAGAACGAACTGTTCGGCAACCATCAAGTGGTCCACATCGCCAGTCACGGCGTGTACCACGAGGATCGGCCGGCCGACACAGGAGCGCTCCTCGCCCGTGGCGCGATGCTCACAACCGACACGATCCGTCAGCTCACCGCAGTGCCGGATGTCGTGTTTCTCAACTGCTGC
>JANOJI010000521.1:0-5210 GCA_031408175.1 Ilumatobacteraceae bacterium | reverse complement strand
GCAGACCCGACTACGTCGAAGCGATCTGGAACGTCGTCAACTGGGCAGACGTTGCCAGAAGGTTTGCCGCTGCAACTGTTTAGTCACGCATCGTTGACCGACCAGACTCGCTTCGCAACAGGAGGCTTGTCGCTCCAGGGGAAGTTGATCCATTGGTCGGTGCGCTTCCACACATAGTCGCATCGCACGACCGAGTGGCTCTTCTCGTACAGCACGGCCGTGCGAACCTCGGCCACCTTGCCCTCACAGAACTGCTGCACGCTTCGCAACGTGTGGCCGGTGTCGGCAACATCGTCGGCGATCAGGATTCGGGCGTCGCTGACGTCGACGAAGTCGGGTGCAGGCGGAAGGATGCGCGGCACTTCCAGGCGCTCGTCGACGCCGGTATAGAACTCGACGTTCATCGTGTAGACGTTCTTGACGGACAACGCGTAGCCCATGGCGCCGCCGATCAGCAATCCTCCCCGAGCGATCGACAGGATCATGTCGGGCTCGTAGTCGTCGGCCACCATCTGGGAAAGCGCTCGCGAGGCCTCGCCAAACATCTCCCAGGTCATGATTTCACGCTCGTTCGCCACGCTGGCCAACCTAGCCGTTGGGTAGGCAGATATCCGAGGGACGCACAGGGACGCGCCAGAGGTCCCGACCGATGGCGTCGCGGATGGCGGCCACGATGGCCGGCGTCGACGAGATGCACGGTGGTTCGCCGACGCCCTTGGCGCCGAGTGGTGCCATGGGATCAGGGTGCTCGATCAGGGTCGCCACGACCGGCGGCATGTCGAGCATGGTCGGCAACAGGTAGTCGGTGAAGCTGGCATTGCGCACCTTGCCGTCTGCGAGGATCAGCTCTTCCATCACCGCCAGACCGAGACCCTGAGCGATGCCTCCTTCGATCTGCCCGATCACGCTCATTGGGTTCAACGCCACGCCAACATCTTGTGCCGTCGCGACCTGCACGACCTTGACGAGTCCGAGTTCGGGGTCGACGTCGACGACCGCACGATGGGCGACGAACGCGAACGCCGTATGGCAGTTGCCCTGCCCGTTCTCGTCGAGCTCCTCGGTGGGTCGGTGATGGTGCACGAATGTCTCCTCGAACACCAATCCTGCGCTCGCCACCTGCACCGGAATTCGCAGGGACCCCATCGTGTCGACCACATCACGGCCCTCGATGGCCAGTCTCAACGGCTCGACGTCGTTGCGCGCGCCAACATGTTCGAAGAGCCGCTCGCGCACCAGGCGGCAGGCCCCGTCGACTGCTCCACCGCTCATCCATGTCTGGCGTGACGCCGACGTGGAGCCGGACGAGCCAATCGTCGTGTCGATCGGTTCCAGCACGACCTCGTCGACGCCGAGCACCGAGCGGGCGATCTGCTGGGCGAGCACCACAAATCCCTGACCGACTTCTGACGTCGCGAACTTCAACGAGACGACTCCGTCATCGAGCCGGCAGCGTGCCGTGGAGTAGTCGTCGAATCCCTCGGAGTACATCAGATTCTTCATCGCCACGCCCCAACCGATACCGCGGCGAATGTGCGAGCGATCAGCAGTCAGCCCGGCGCCGCCTGGGAGATGCATGGGATCATCGTCGTGTCCGCCCACGGGCATATCCGGGAGCGGAAGTGCCGCAGTCTGACGGATGCACTCGGCGACCGGGGCGACATTCTCGATGAGCTGGCCGGTGATCAACGCGTCTCCGGTCTCCATCGCGTTGAGCAGCCGGATCTCGACAGGGTCGAGCCCGCATGCTGCCGCAAGCTTGTCCATCTGCCCTTCGTGAGCGAAGCAGGCCTGCACGACCCCGAACCCACGCATCGCCCCGCACGGCAGATTGTTGGTGCGCACCGCGTAGCCATCGACTGTTGCGTTGGGGCATCTGTAGGGCCCCTGCGTATGGGTGACGGCGTTGATGAGAACCGCCGACGACGTCGAGGCATAGGCGCCGCCATCGAGCACCATACGCGCCTCGATGCGTTGAATCACACCCTCACGGGTTGCGTGGTGACGCATCCAAACGGTTGCGGGATGGCGATGTACATGACCCAGAAAGCTCTCCGCGCGGCTGTAGGCCATTCGCACCGGACGACCGGTGCGCAGTGCCAGCAGGCACGTGTGCACCTGCAGGCTGATGTCCTCGCGCGCACCAAACGCTCCACCCACTCCCCCGAGGGTCAGGCGTACCTGCTCGGGAGCCAGGTTGAGGCACGCAGCGATCTGACCTCGGTCCTCGTGCAGCCACTGGGTGGCGATGAACAGGTCGACACCAGTCCCACCCGGATCGGGCAGGGCCAGCGCGGCCTCGAGGCCGAGGAACGCCTGATCCTGCATGCCCAACTCGTAGGTGCCCTCGACCACGACGGCACCAATCAGTGATTGATCACCGGTCACGATCCGTTGGTGGCGAATCACGTTGCCGGCAGGATGGATCGGTGGGTGGGTGCCATCGATCGCACGCTCGGGATCCGTCAACGGCGCCCAGACCTCGTACTCGACGACGATCGCCTCCAATGCGCGCCTGCAGGTTTCAGGGTGGTCGGCCGCGACAGCAGCGATCGGCTCTCCCACGTAGCGAACCACATCGTCGGCGAACACCGGCTGGTCGCTGCTGATCAGCCCGTAGGTTGGCTTTCCGGGTACGTCGGCGGCGGTGACGATGGCCGCCACGCCGTCGATTCGCCACGCGGGAGTGAGGTCGATGCTGACAATCCGGGCGTAGGGATGGGGTGATCGAAGGGTTGCGCCCCACAAGAAGCCGTCGGCTGACAGATCACTGGAGAAGGCAAAGGATCCCTGAACCTTGGCGATGCCATCGGGACGGGGTGTGCTGTCGCCGAGGCGACCACCGAGCACACCTTCTCGCGTGGCCGTGCTCACGGCTGTGCTGTCCTGGAGACGGCGACGCGCTGTACGGCCTCGATGATCCGTCCATAACCCGTGCAACGACAGATGTTGCCCGACAACTCCTCGCGGATCTCGGTATCGGTTGGCTGTGGCGTGCGGTCCAGGAGGGCATGCGCCGCCATGATCAGACCGGGCGTGCAGAAACCGCATTGCACGGCACCACAGTCGACGAAGGCCTGTTGCACGTCGGTGGGCGACCCGAGTGGTGCTACGCCTTCGATGGTGACGATCAGTTGGTCGGTCGCCGAAGCTGCCAGCACGAGACAACTGCAGACCAGTTCGTCGTCGACCACCACGCTGCAGGATCCGCACTCGCCCTGCTCGCACGCTCCCTTGCTTCCCAACATACCGAGCCGCTCGCGCAGTACATAGAGCAGGCTTTCGCCGATCCAAGCGTCGTGGACATCGTGTGGCAACCCGTTGACGTGCAGGGTGTAGCTCTGGTTCTCAGCCATTCGGAAACGCCCTCCGCAGGAGGCGGCGCGACAACACAGCGACTGCATGGCGTCGGTACTCAGCAGTCGATCGATGGTCGTCGATGGGGCGAGCCGCGGCCGCCGCCAAGCGTCCGAACTCTTCGGCCTCCTCGTCGGTCACTGATCGACCGGGATGATCGACGACCAACGCGGCGAAGGACTCGGCGTCGTGGCATCGGATGATCGTCGGGCCGACCGAGCCGAGCGCCAGCCGCACGCGACCGGTGTCGTCGACGGCCAGGCAGGCGCCGGCATTGGAAATGACCATCGCATTGCGCACGCCCACCTTGGCGTACCCCTGCCATCGGGAGAATACAGGCACGGACACCGCTTCGATCAGCTCGCCCGGCTGAAGCACCGTGCGCTTCGGGCCGGTCATGAACTCGCTGAACGGAACTGAACGTGAATCGGTGGCAGACACCAGGTGCACAACGGCGTTGAGCGCCGCGAGCACGGGCAGACCGTCGCCAGCGGGCGAGCAGGTGGCCACGTTGCCGCCAAGCGTCGCCGCGTGGCGGATCTGCGGCGATCCGACGGTGCGAGCCGCCTGACTGAGCGCTGGCACCCACTGCAGAAAGGGCTCGCGTTCCAATTCGGCGTACGTGATGCCAGCGCCGATGCGCAGCATCGCCGATGGGACGTCGTGTGACCAGGTGCGCAACTCCGGAACACGAGTCAGGACAATCACGGCGTCCGGTCGGCGATGCCCGCTGTTGACCTCCACCATGACATCGGTTCCACCAGCGAGCACCATCGACATCGGCTCGGCCGCGAGCACGGTCAGCGCCTCGGCGAGAGTGGTCGGGATCATCATGCTCATGTCTCTTCCGACCTTACATTTCGTCGATGCTCGGGAGCCGTCTACCGACCGAATTGATCTACGTGATCTTGATGGCGCGGATACCCGGTTCCGGGGCGGGGAACTTGGGGTCGAGTGCAGCCAAGGTGTTCAACAGGATCTTGGCGACAGCCAGATTTCGCACCCAGTTGTGATCGGCGGGTACGACGTACCAAGGCGCATAGGTCGTCGACGTCTCGGCGATCGCCTCCTCGTAGGCCAGCTCGAACTTCGACCACAGCTTGCGGTCGGCGATGTCGCCCGCGCGGAACTTCCACTTCTTCGACGGGTCATCGAGGCGATCCTGAAACCGCCGCGCCTGTTCGGCTTTCGACACATTGAGGAAGCACTTCACGATGCTCGTTCCCTCATCCGACAGCATCCGCTCGAACTCATTGATGTGTCGGAATCGTTTGCTCCAGACCGATCGAGTGGCAAGGCCCTTGACCCTGACGACGAGCACCTCCTCGTAGTGGCTGCGGTTGAACACACCGATCTCGCCACGCCCTGGACATGCAGCGTGAACTCGCCAGAGGTAGTCCTGGGCCGTTTCCCGACCGGCAGGCACCTTGAAACTGCTGACCCTGATGCCTGCAGGATTGAGGCCGGAGAAGATCGATCGCACGGTGCCGTCCTTGCCGGCGGCATCACGCGCCTGCAGCACCAACACGACACTGCGCTTGCCTTCGGCTGCCAGACGTTGCTGCAATTCGTCGAGCTTGAGCTTCACCTGTTCGAGTTCGGCTCCGGCTGCTTCCTTGTGCCAACCGAGGGTGTCACTCGGGTCGCATTGCTTGAGTTCGAACTTCGCCGGTTTCGAGACGCGGAGGGCCGCGATGCGATTGGTTGCCATGCCGTGCGACGGTATCTCAGTCAGTGACGAATGGACAGTGCCTGCACCCGCTGTCGCAGCAGTACCCACGCTCGGCGAGAAAGACCGTCGTGAAAACCGACAGCCGGGTCGACGGATCCTCGTAACAGGGTTCACCCCCGGC
>JANOJI010000072.1:0-14373 GCA_031408175.1 Ilumatobacteraceae bacterium | reverse complement strand
ACTGTCGACCCGAGCCCGATGCCGAGCGCGTTGAACTCACTGCGCGTCAGCGTCACGAGCACGATCTGATCGTCACTGGTCACATCGACTCGAACCTCGAAGCCCACGCGCACGACACGACTGATCCGTCCGATCGTGGCCTGGCTAGGGTCGCTGGTGCGCAGCTCGAGATCGTGCGGGCGTACGAGCCTGTTGTCGAGCTCCGTGACGGGCCCGAGGAACCGCATCACGAACTGGTTGGCGGGGCGGTCGTAGAGGTCGTCGGGGGTCCCGATCTGCTCGATGCGCCCCTCGTTGATCACGACGATCTCGTCGGCGACTTCGAGGGCTTCCTCCTGATCGTGGGTGACGAACACCGTCGTGACGTGCACCTCGTCGTGGAGGCGTCGCAACCAATCGCGCAACTCCTTGCGCACCTTCGCGTCGAGCGCGCCGAACGGCTCGTCGAGCAGCAGCACTGAGGGCTCGACAGCCAGCGCCCGAGCCAAAGCCATGCGCTGACGCTGGCCGCCGGACAGCTGTGATGGCAGCCGGTCGGCGAATTGGCGGAGGTGCACGAGGTCGAGCAATTCGTCCACTCGCTGCCGAACCTCGTCCTTCGGACGTTTGCGGATCTCCAGTCCGAATGCCACGTTGCGGCGCACCGACAGATGCTTGAAGGCCGCGTAGTGCTGGAACACGAACCCGACGTTGCGTCGCTGCGGCGAAAGATGAGTGGCGTCGACGCCCTCGATGTGCACGGTTCCCGTGTCGGCATGCTCGAGACCGGCGATGATGCGCAACAGCGTCGACTTGCCTCCTCCGCTGGGTCCGAGCAGTGCCGTCAGTTGCCCCGTGGGGATGGTCACGGTCACGTCGTCGAGCGCTACGAAGTCACCAAATCGCCTCCCTACGCCTGCAACTTCGATGCTCATCGTTTGTTCTCTCCTGGGCGGATGATGGATACGACCACGATGCAGGCCACTGACACGATGGCCAGCAGGAACGCGGTCGCGTACGCTCCGCCCTTGTCGAAGTTGAGATACTTCTCCTCGACGACCAGTGTGGCCGTGCGTGTCTTGCCGAGCACATTCCCTGACACGACCTTGACGGCTCCGAACTCGCCGAGCGAGCGTGCCAGGCTCAACACGACGCCGTACACGACAGCCCACTTGATCGACGGCAGCGTGATACGGCGGAATGTCTGCAGTGCGTTGGCGCCGAGGCTGAACGCGGCCTGTTCCTGTTCGAAGCCGATCTCCTCCAGCACTGGCACCACCTCGCGGATCATCAGCGGCAGCGAGACGAACACCGTTGCCAGCACGATGCCGGGTGTCGCAAAGATGATCTCGAAACCGGCGTCCTCCAGGGTTGGCCCGGCCCACCCGTTGCGACCGCCATACACCAGAATGAGGGCGAGACCAACGACGACCGGCGAGACCGACAGCGGTATGTCGAGCAGTGCGTTCAGCAGTGCCTTGCCGCGGAAGTTGTACCGCACGAGCAGGATCGAGATGCCGACGCCGAACACGGTGTTGATGATCACCGAGATCACCGCAACCTTGACCGTGAGGCGCAGCGCGTGGGTGATGTCGGGGTCGCCGAGGATGTCGCTGAGGTTGGAGAAGCCGCCTTCGAACGTGTTCTTGACCACGAGCCACAACGGCCAGGCGATCAGCATGACCAGGTACGCGACGACGACCACCCGCATGACGTTGCGCGTGACGGCGGCGCGTAGATCGCGCGGCCGCCGGGCGCGGGTCGATGCAGCCAACGGCACCAGCGCTTCACCCACGACGGGCTGCCACCTTCTGCAGCACGTTGAACGCCACGATCGTGACGAACGAGATTGCCAGAAGCACCGTCGCCACGGCCGCAGCACCCGTGCGGTTGTCGTTCTCGATGCTGCTGAGAATTCGCACCGACGTGACCTCGGTTTTGAGCGGAAGGTTGCCTGACAACAGCACCAGCGATCCGTACTCGCTGACAGCACGAGCGAAAGAAAGCGCCGCACCGGCGGCGATCGCTGGAGTGAGAGCCGGCAGGATGATTCGTCGGAAGGTTGTCAACCGGCTGGCCCCGAGCGAGGCAGCGGCTTCTTCTGCATCGCGGTCGAGTTCGGAGAGCACCGGTTGAACCGTGCGCACGACGAATGGCAACGTGACGAAGAGGAAGGCCAGGAACACCGCGGGGCGCTTGTTGGCGACATCGATGCCCACCGGGCTGTCTGGACCGTAGAGCGACAACAGGACCAGGCCGGCCACGATCGTCGGTAGCGCGAAGGGAACATCGATCAACACTTCGAGAATGCGCTTGCCGACAAATCGATCACGCACCAGCACCCAGGCGATCAGTGTGCCCATCACGATGTTGATCACCGTGACGACCGCAGCTGCAGTAACCGTGAGTCGAATGGCTGCGGCCGTCTGCTCGTTGGTGATCGAGCTCCAGAACTTGGCCCACCCGCCGTCGGTCGAGGTGACCACGACCGCGACCAGCGGAATCAGCACCAGGAGGCTGAACCAGAGCATGGCGACGCCGAGGCCGAGGCCGGAGACGGTCGACAGCCCTCCCGACCGTCTCGACCTGCGCACGTGCGTGGCACGGCTGACCGTCGGTACCGCTGCCGTCAAGAGGCCTTCCCACTCTCGAGAATGATCTTGGTGACGATGCCTGCGTCCTCGTCGAAGAACTTCTTCGACAACGAACTCCAACTCGTGAAGTCCTTGTCGACGGTCAGCAGGTTCGTGACTGCGGGGAGGGGATTCGTCGGGTCGTTGGCACCCTCGACCTCGCCGTAGTCGACACCATCGATGATCGGCCGGAATCCCTTCCTGGCGAACTCCCGTTGTCCATCGATGCTGAGCACGAAGTCGAGCCATTCGGTGGCCTTCGGATTGGCATCGATCAAAGTGGCGCCAGGGTTCTCGATCAGGATTGTTGTGTCGGGGATGATGTAGTCGAACTCCTCGCCGGCTTGGTGAGCCAGGATCGCCTCGTTCTCGTAGGCCATCAGCACGTCGCCCGTGCCGCCGAGGAACGCGGCCGTGGCGTCGCGGCCGCTGTTGGGAAGCGCCACCACGTTGCCGAAGAAGCTGTTCAGGTAGGCCTCGGCGTCGGCATCCGTTCCGCCAGCGGTGATCACCTGACCCCAGGCGGCGAGCGCGTTCCATCGGGCCGCCCCCGACGACGCCGGATTGGGTGTGACGATCTCGACGCCGGGCTTCACCAGATCGTCCCACGTCAGGATGTTCTTCGGATTGCCCGAACGTACGGCGAAAACGACGATCGACGACGAGACGACGCCCTTGTTGAGTCCGGCGTTCCAGTCCTCGGCAACCAATCCGTTGTCGACGAGTCGCGTGACGTCGCTGGCGACCGAGAAGTGCACGTAGTCGGCCTCGAGCCCGTCGATAACAGCGCGGCTCTGGTCGCCGGACGCGCCGTACGATGTCTCGAACTCGATGTCGGCCCCCGCCGGGGTCTTCGCCCAGGCCTCCGCGATCGCCACGTTCGCGGCCTCGGGCACGGCGAACCCGACGATGCGGATCTTGTTGTCGCTGGGTGTCGCGGCAGGAGCGGTGTCTGCACCGCCGGCAGCCGACGCCGCACCGCAGGCAGACAGCGCGATCGCAGTCGCAACGGCGAAGTACAGGGCGCTTCTGAGGGGGTCTCGCATCGAGCAGATACTACCAATTGTTGATCATATTAATCAACAATTGATGAAAGGTGATTCCAAGCTGTGAAACCTCGATACCTCACGGTGTCGAGAGCGCGGCGCTCACCGTGGCGCGGATGGGGTCGACGGTCACGGTGGTTTCGTTGGCGAGACGTGTCATCGCAGTCGCGTCGCCGATGACGGCAGGAATGCCGAGCTCGCGGGCAATGATCGCGGCGTGAGACGCCAGCCCGCCGGTGGTGGTGACGAGCGCCCCAGCGTGCGAGAGGATCGTGTTCCACGACGGACTGGTGAATCGTGTGATGACCACATCGCCAGGCTCGATCACGTTGAGTGCCGTAGCTGGATCGCTGACCACGACGGCTCGGCCCGTATACGGCAGCATGCCGATCCCGATCGCGCCGGCAGGATCGCTGCTCATGTGGTCGGCCGCGGCGAGTTGTGCGGAACCCATCAGCGAGAGCGATCGTGGCAGCGCGCCGAGCGGTGGGATGGCGAACTCAGGCCCGAGGGTCTGCGGCGCCGCGAGCTGTGATCGACGAGCGCGGTCGGCTTGTCGCTGCGCGATCTCGGCGGATCGAGGTCGGTTGCCTGTCTGGAGGCATGCGATCAGTTCCTCTGTGGTCATCTCGATGGCGAGGTCAGGCGGATCAAGGACAAGTCGCCGACCGGCCTCGAGCATGGCGCGGCGCAGGAGGCCCATCGGCCACGCACCGGTGATGGCTCCGTTGTCGTCGCGGAGCGGTACGGCGGCGCGTGCGTCCTCAACGAGGTGACGCAGTTCCTCGTGGCATTCGCTCGGTACGAGCGGTTGCAAATCGAGGGGCTCGAGATCGTCGGTTGTGGATCGCGTCGCCGGGTGACGTGACAGCTCGACCCATGCCTGACTGTCGAGGTCGTAGCCGGTCACGAGCTGCCACGGAGGCGGCTGAACCGTGCCGGCCGACAAGGGCGAGGCCCCGATGAGAGCGCGCATCGCTGTGGCCGGAGTGATGCCCCACTCTGAGCATCGAGCGATGAGTAGACCGATCGGCAACAGATCGTCACCGTGAAGTTCGAAGTGACGAAGGTATCCGTCGACGGCCAATGCCCGGCACGCTCGCACGTGGTCGATCAGTTGATCCGACGTCAGCGATGCCGGATCGATGGACTGCACCCGCTCGTTGCGTTCGCACCAAGTCGCCCGCTCGTCGTCGAACCAGGCGTTGGCTGCCGCCCGCCACGGCCGCATTGCGAGAGCGCGACGAGCTGCGCGGTTGCGACGACGAAACTCGGGATGCAATCGCGCCATCAGCCACACTGCTGCAACAGGCGGCTGGCGCCGCATCTCGCGCGGTCCAGCGAGCGGAACCGGCGCGATGTACAGGTGACCATGCACGTAGGCGACATCGAGACCGCGGGCCAACACCCCGTAGCGGGCCATGTACGTAGCCATTCCGGGCGGGCACGTCTCGGCGTACAGACGTTGGTACTCCGCGGTCAGAGCACCGGGAAAGTGGTCAGAGAGGCTCATCCAGCCGCCCTTCCCCGGCGGCTCGAAATCGAACTCGCCAACGGTGATGGTCATGTCGGATCCTTCATGGTCGTGGAAATAGGCTCGGTGTGGCCGGAGCGGCGCGGTCGTTGCGGATTCGTGGCGTTGATCAATGCGTCTACCGCCCACAGTGACGCGTCGACGGCTTCGTCGACGGCGAGTTCTTGCCGATCGGTCAGCTCGACCACTGCGACCGAGCCACTGACGAGCAGCAACATGGAGATCAACCGTTGCCCAGGCTGCGACTGCGGATCGATGCCGAAGCGGCTGAGGTATCCGGACAACTCCCGGCGACTGGCGTCAAGGCGGGCTCGCCGCATCGCTCGTCCGGCGCTGGAGGAGATCTGATGGCGCAAGAGAGGGAGGTTCTTGGAGAAGTCGTGCCACATCGCTCGCTGAAATGCGGCGAAGTCGTCGTCGCCGTCCCGAGTCGGCGCCTGCCCGTCGCGGAGTGCTCGCCGAGACGGTTCTGCCGCTGCGGCGACGAGCAGGTCATCCTTGGTGGGGAAGTAACGGTAGATCGTTGCCAACGACACACCGCTGTGTCGGGCGACGGCGGGCACCGACAACTCGTCCAACGAACCGTCGGCCACGAGTTCGAGCACCGATCCGAGCACTTTGCGCCGAGTCAGTTCCCGATGTTCGTCGCGCAATCCCACTCGCCCATTGTGCCTTAAATAAGATGATCATGTCAATATGATATGATCATCTCGCTTTTTAAGATTCGCAGATCACGCGTCGCCGTTGACGCTGGTTCTGATCGAGTACAGCGATGTTGTTGCGGTGATGAAGAGCCGGTTGCGCTGCGGGCCGCCGAAGGTGAGGTTGGCAGCCGCCTCGGGCAGATGCAGCTTGCCGATCAAGGTGCCGTCGTTGTCGAAGCAGTGCACACCATCGCCGACAGCGGCCCACACGCGCCCAGCATGGTCGAGACGAATGCCGTCGAAGTGGCCGGTACCGCACTCGGCGAACAACCGACCCGGGCCCTGGGCACGTGCTCCCTCCACCGGGAAGACGCGGATGTGGTTCTGCGCAGTGTCGGCAATGTAGAGGTGGGATTCGTCGAGCGAGAATGCAAGACCGTTGGGTCGCTCGAAATCGTCCGCGACCACCGTGACGTCGCCGGTGGATGGGTCGTGCCGATACACGTTGCAGGCACCGATGTCGCTCGCGGCGCGATGGCCTTCGTAGTCACTGTCGATGCCATAGGCCGGATCCGTGAACCAGATGGAACCGTCGGATCGCACAACGACATCGTTGGGGCTGTTGAGTTGCTTGCCGTCGAAGCGGTCGGCGATGACGCTGATTGATCCATCGTGCTCGGTTCGGCTGACGCGGCGATTGCCGTGCTCGCACGTGATGAGCCGACCTTGCATGTCGAGGGTGTTTCCGTTGGAGTAGCCAGCCGGCTCCCGGAACGGGCCGACGTTGCCAGTCATCTCGTCCCAACGCAGCATGCGGTCGTTGGGTATGTCACTCCACACCACGTACCGACCAGCAGGCACGTAGACCGGGCCTTCCGCCCAGCGGCAGCCGTCGTAGAGCCGCTCGATCCGGGAGTCGCCGCGGCACACCGCGAACCGCTCGTCGATGACCTCGAACCGTGCTGCGATTGTCTCTGGCATGGCCCTCCTGTCGATGCCGCAGATGCTACGGCTTTGACGGGTTGCCGGGGCTAGAAGCGCTCGACGGTGGTGGTGTGTCGGGCAAATCGCGGCATCGTGAGTGCTGAGAGTGCGATCACAGCGCCGACGACCACTGCGAGCCAGGCCATCGATGTTTCAAGGGCGAGCGAGCGCTCGAACGACGATGTCTCTACGGCCCCGACGAAGCCGGCGATGCCGAGAACTGTGCCGAAAAAGGTCGCGCCACTTCGAGAGTGGGCGGCACCCGCGATCATCAAGAACAGGCCGAGCGCAATCTCGATCAAGCCCAACGTTGTGGTATGCGTGAACCACAGCACGGTGACGACCGGTTCTGACATCGAACTGTCGAGGCCTCCGCGCGTGATAGTGAGCAATCCGAGCACGAGCAGCACGAGGCCGCCGTTAGCCGTGATGATTGCATCGGGTGCCCAGCGCGTCATGTATGCAACGCGAACCTGACCGGTGTCGGTTCGTTCGTGACCCTCTGTGTGCAACATCGCTGTTCTCTCCAGATCGTCTCGTTGACTGCGAAGTCGAGCAGTTCCCGATCGATCTCGCTTCTAAACAAGCTGGCTCGATCGGAGCCTCACAGCGGCGGACGGCGCTTTGACGAGATCAGACCGGTGTCGAAACCGGCCTGATGGAGACCTCCGCGGAATCGCGCGTGCTCGATCTTCAAGCAGCGGTCCATCACGGCGGTGCGGCCTGCACTGGTGACGATCTCCACCGCTTCGGGGGACTGCAAGCCGAGCTGCGCCCAGAACGTGCGCGTGCCCGGTATCGCCACGACCTCGGCAGCGACCGCGGGCAGATCGCTGGCCCTGCGGAACACATCGACCAGATCCGGCACGCCCGGTAGATCGGCGAGCGATGGGTAGATCGGGCGGCCGAGGACCTCTCCACCTTTGGGATTCACGAACCACACGTGATCGAACGCGCAGCTCGACGACAGGAGATATGTGGCGACGAAGTGGCTCGCCCTGCTGGGGTTGGCGGACATCCCCACGATTGCAACCGAGGATGTTGCCCGGATGATCTCCAAACGCTCGCGTGCAGTCGGGTTGTGCCAGGCGGTCATCCGACCGCCTCGGTCGCGATGCTCAACGCTTGCTCGATGTCCCAGATGATGTCGTCGGCGTCCTCGATGCCGACGGAGATACGGATCAGATCCGGCGGCACGCCGCCCGCTTCGAGCGCCGAGTCCGTGAGTTGCCGATGCGTGGTGCTGGCGGGGTGAATCACCAGCGTGCGTGTATCGCCGATGTTGGCCAGGTGACTGCATAGCTCGAGCGCCTCGATGAAGGCCTGCCCGGCCGTGCGGCCGCCGGCGACTCCGAAGGAGAACACTGCACCCGGACCCAGCGGGAGGTAGCGCGCCGCGCGCTCGTGATGAGGGTGATCCCCAAGTCCTGCCCAACGGACCCACGACACGGAGGGATTCCGCGACAACGCAGCGGCGACGGCGCGAGCGTTGGCGAGATGGGCGTCCATTCGTTGGGGGAGCGTCTCGATGCCCTGCATGAGCAGGAACGCGTTGAAGGGTGAGAGCGTCGGGCCGACATCGCGAAGCTGTTCGGCGCGCAGCCTGGTGCAGAACGCAAACTCGCCGAAGTTGTTCCACCACGACAAGCCGCCATATGACGGCACCGGTTCGGTCATCCGCGGGAAGTTGCCATTTCCCCAATCGAACCGACCCGACTCGATCACGACGCCGCCGAGGGAGGTGCCGTGGCCACCGAGGAACTTCGTTGCCGAATGCACCACGATGTCCGCACCCCACTCCATCGGCCGGCACAGGTACGGAGTTGCCACCGTTGCATCGACGACGAGTGGAATTCCAGCTTGATGGGCGACTGCTGCGAGACCTTCGAGATCCGCTACGACACCGGACGGGTTGGCAACGACCTCGGTGTAGATCAACTTGGTGTTCGGTTGCACGGCGGCCGCGAAGTCGGCGGGCTGATCGCCCGCTACGAACGTGGTTGCCACCCCGAATCGGGCCAGCGTTCCCTCGAGTAGCGTCCGCGTACCGCCGTACAACTGCGCCGAGGAAACCACGTGGTCGCCTGTTTCACACAGCGCGCTGATCACCAGGAACTCGGCCGACTGACCGCTGGCCGTCGCCACTGCGCCGATGCCACCTTCGAGGCTGGCGAGTCGCTCCTCGAACGCGGCGACCGTGGGATTGCTGATGCGGCTGTAGACGTTGCCGTACTTCTGCAACGCGAAGAGATCGGCGGCGTCGGCGGTGTTCTCGAAGACGTAGCTCGTGGTCTGGAAGATCGGCACGGCGCGTGCACCCGTGATCGGTTCGGGTCGTGCGCCGGCGTGAATTGCGCGCGTGCGAAAGCCCCATTCTCGTTCGGTGCGCTGTTCGGGAGACATGGGGCCGATTGTCGCGCGTGGCTGCCAACGTGGCTGTTGTGGAAGCATGAATCGCATATGACGATGGTGATACCGACCACTTCACACTGGGGCGCGTACGGCGTGCGTATCGTCAACGATGAGATCGTCGAGGTGATTCCACACCCCGCTGACCCTGATCCCTCGCCGCTGCTCGGTGGCGTGGCGGGTGCGGCACGCCATCGGACGCGGGTCCAACGCCCTGCAATCCGACGTGGCTGGCTCGAGAACGGCGCAGGTCCGACAGATCGACGCGGCCGTGACGAGTTCGTCGAGGTCAGCTGGGTCGAGGCGGTCGAGGCAGTGGCAACGGAGCTGAATCGGGTACGCAGTCGGCATGGAAACGAGAGCATCTTCGGCGGCTCGTACGGTTGGGCCAGCGCCGGGATCTTTCACCACTCGCAGACGCAACTCCAGCGCCTCCTGAACCTCATCGGCGGGTACACGCGGTCGATCAACTCGTACAGCAACGGCACCTCTGTCGTGTTGTTGCCGCACCTGGTCGGCAGTGCCGAAGAGGTGCTGCGCCAGCCAACCTCGTGGCCGACCATCATCGAGCACACGCAATTGGTTGTCGCGTTCGGTGGCATCCCGGCGAAGAACGTGTTCGTGACCCCGGGCGGGATGACCAAACACCGCACGCGGGACTACCTCGATCGTGCCGCGGCCCGCGGCGTGGAGTTCGCACTGGTCAGTCCGCTGTGCAACGACCTGCCGCCGCAGATCCCGGCAACGTGGTACGCGGTCGTGCCTGGCACAGACGTGGCACTGATGCTCGGTCTTGCTCATACGTTGCTGGTCGAGAACCTGGCCAATCGCGAGTTCCTCGACCGCTACACATTCGGCGCCGGCATCTTCGAGTCGTATGTGCTCGGCACGAGCGACGGCCTACCGAAGGATGCAGAGTGGGCAAGCACCCGATGTCAGATCCCGGCTGACGAGATCCGCCAGTTGGCACGCCGGATGGCAGCGGTCCGCACCCTGGTGACCGTGACATGGTCGCTGCAGCGCATCCCGCACGGCGAACAACCAGTGTGGGCGGGCCTCGCGCTTGCTGCGCTCCTGGGCCAGATCGGCCTGCCCGGCGGAGGGTTCGGACATGGGTACGGCTCGATGGGCGACGTCGGTTCGACCGGCCCGTCGATTGGACTGCCGCACTTCTCGAAGGGTGGCAACAAGGTCCGAACGTTCATACCTGTGGCGCGCATCGCCGACATGCTGCTGTCTCCTGGCGAGGAGTTCGCGTACGACGGTGGCACGTACACCTATCCCGACATCCGCCTGGTCTACTGGGCGGGCGGCAACCCGTTCCACCACCATCAGGACCTTGATCGCCTGCGGCGAGCCCTGGGTCGGGCCGACACGGTCGTCGTCAACGAGCCGTACTGGACATCGATGGCTCGGCATGCCGACATCGTGTTGCCGACCACGATCCCCATCGAGCGCGAAGATTTCGGTGCCGGCCGGCGCGACACGCACCTCATTGCCATGCATCGGGCAACATCGGCGCCGGGTGAGGCGCTCGACGACTACGAGATCTTTCGTCTGATCGCAGAGCAGATGGATGTCGGCCCTGCCTTCACCGAAGGCAGGACGGCTCGTCAATGGCTCGAACACCTCTACGAGAACTGGCGCGACAAAGTAGGCGACATCGTTCCCGGGTTCGAGCAGTTCTGGGCGGAGGGTGGAATCGAGTTGCCGTTCGCCGAGGAGCACCGCACGATGTTCGAGCGGTTCCGTAGCGACCCCGAGCAATACCGTCTCAAGACCCCGAGCGGTCGTATCGAACTGGCCTCGAACGTGATCGCCGGGTTCGGCTACGACGATTGCCCCGGCCATCCGGTCTGGATCGAACCCGACCACAGCCACGAAGGTTCGTATCCGCTGCACCTCATAGCCAACCAGCCTTCGACACGACTGCACGGCCAACTCGATGTCGGCGCAGCCAGCCTGGCCAGCAAGATCGGTGGGCGCGAACCGATCCTGATCAATCCGGTCGACGCGTTGGCCCGCGGCATCGACGACGGCGACATCGTGCGAATCTTCAACAGCCGTGGCGCGTGCCTGGCTGGTGCCGTGCACTCCACTTCGGTTCGGCCGGGTGTTGCGCAGCTGGCGACCGGGGCGTGGTACGACCCGCTGCAACTCGACGACGGAACCACGATGTGTGTGCACGGCAACCCCAATGCGGTGACCGAGGATCGACCGACGTCGCAACTGTCGCAGGGGTGCGCCGGCCAACAAGCACGCGTTGAGATCGAGAAGTTCGTCGGTCCGGTGCCGCCGATTCGAGCGCACGATCCACCGATCCTGGTGGCCCGCAGTGCGGTGGGAGCTGGCCGGCAGTGACCGGGAAGCCAGTTCGCCTCGAACCAAATCACCGCAGAGTTCGCGCACTGGTCGATTCGACGGCAATCGCCGACACACACCTGGCCCGGCTCGGCCCGAACCGACACATTCGTCAAGACCGGTGCCTCAGCACCCGGATAGTGGAACCCGACGTTGCGCAACTCGAGCCGGCCAGCGGTGTGCACGTCGGTGACCGGTACCTCGGCGCGGACGACCGACGACGGAGTTTCGAGCACTTCGACGATTCGCTCGGCACACACGGCGGCGCGTGGGACGAGGATGACCATGAACGTCGCCATCATGACAGCCATGATGATCTGGGCCAGATAGCTCAGGAAGGCGATCAGTGCGCCGATACGCATCTCGCCGTTGTCGATCCGGCCAGAGCCGAACCACAGCACGGCGACGCTCGAGGAGTTGAGCACCAGGATCACGATGGGGAAGAAGACTGCCTGCAGCCGGCCGGCCTGCGTACGAAGGCGCGCACGACGCGGATTCCCGTGATCTGTTCGCGCAACACACGATTGACGGTGTCGATGCGCTCTTGCATCTTGCGGAACTGCGGCATCATCTGCGACACCACACTGAGGATGCAGATCACCAGCACCGGGATACAGACGGTCAGGATCCATGACAGCCCGCCGTCCTCGCGGATAGCCATGAAGACGCCGCCAATTGCCGTGATCGGGGCGGCGACGAGCAGGGTGCAGGTCATCAGGACCAACATCTGCACCTGCTGCACGTCGTTGGTGATTCGTGTGATCAGCGACGGGGCGCCGAACTGCCCCATCTAGCGCGCCGAAAAATCGGATACCTGGTGGAAAATCCCGCTGCGGACGTCGAGGCCGAACGCCATTGCTGCCTTGGCACCGAAGTAGACCGCGGTCGCGGCGCAGGTGACCTGCACGAGCGTAACGACCAGCATGAGCCCGCCCGTGGACCAGATGTACCCGGTGTCGCCACGGACGACGCCCTTGTCGATGATGTCGGCATTGAGGCTTGTAGGTACAGCGCCGCGATTGTCTGCGCCGCCTGCAGTACGACCACCGCGATCAGTTGTGGTTTGTACGGACGGAGGTAGGTGCGAAGCAGTCGGGTCAGCATCACGCGTCCACGGACGCGGCGCGGCATTTCTGAGACGTCATCTCGGGTACCGACCGTCGGAGAGACATGTCAGCACTTTATGAGTGAGAACTCGTCGCTCGAGGCGTCAGGCTCACCGCCACCTTCCGGTTCTCTCTCACCGGGCTACTCGACCCAGACGCACTGATCATGTAGGTGCGCTTGACGACTCCGGCCCCTATGCGGGGGCGAGTTCAAACGCCGTGGACCAGCTTCAAGTAGCGAATGACTGCCTGATCGGCGCTAGCGAGCAACTGGGCAGCCCCTTTTCACTACGTAGCCTTCCGGGGCTGCCCGGTTCGGCCGGGCCGGGAGTTGGGAGTGGTCGGTGCCGCCGCGGAGAGACGTGGCCAGCGGTCTGGCGACGTCACCGTCAACGGGCAATGAGCACCGGGATGTCGGCGTCGCGCACCACGGTCCCGGCCGTCGAGGGAACCAGCAGTCTGCTGAACCAACTGCGATCGTGGGAGCCGACGACGATGACATCGGCCTGGTGGTGGTGGGCGGCGGCGATGATCGCGGAAGCGGGATCACCGACCTCGCCGACAACCTGGGGGTTCGGTAGATCCGCCTCGGTGGCGACGTCGAGTGCAACCTGAATTGCTGCGTCGATTGGGGCGTTGTCGACCTCCGCCGCCGGCGGCTCGTCAGATGGTGATTCGCCCTGCGACGGGCTGGTACCGGGTCCGGATTTGTGTGGAGCGAGCTCGACGACTCCCGACGGGGCCATGACGATCGGGTAGCCGATTCCCCAGATCAGGGCATCGCCGCCCCAGATCATCGGGCTCTGATCGGCCACGTTCACCACGGTGTAGTGAGCGCTGTCGCCGAACAATTCGTACGCTATGCGCGCCGTTCTGATGGAGGACTCCGAATCGTCGACGGCAATCAGTACTTGTGTCATACCTGTCCCGTACCCGAAGCGAGCGTCAGACAAACGCCGAACTCACACGGAACTCCACTGCTGTCGTACGAACGACACCAACGCTGCCTGAAACTCGGGGATCGCTCGCCGCCATGTTGTGGTCGGCAGGACCTGCGACGACGGCCACCGCACCGGGTATGAGCGTGGCAAGTTCTGCGCAGCGCCGTCGTCGTCACCTCCGTTCAGCACCATGACGGGCACCGAGACACTGGTGAAGCAGTCGTTGGGAACCTTTTCCAATCCGAGCATGGCCGCGCCGATGGATGCGAAATCGTGCACCGGGTCGAGCCGCGCACATGCTCGCAATCCCTTCAACTCCGGATGGTCAGCCCACTCGTTCGTCTGAAAGCACCGACCGAGAGTCCGTCGAACGAAGGCACGGTGCGTTCGATCATCGCCGAACGCTACCGCGCTGTGTCAGACCTGCGGTGCGGTGAACTGCACGTCGATCTCGACGTCGATCTTCTTGCCGAGGGCAAACTTGTCGATGCCGAGGGGCATGTTGAAGTCGATGCCGAAGTCGTCGCGCAGGATCTTCGCGGTCGCGATGAACCCGCTGTGCAGCTTTCCATCGCCGGGGTGCTCCGCTGCGCCTGTGAACTCGACGGCGAGCGTGATCGGCTTGGTGATGCCGTTGATGGTCAGGTCGCCGTCGGCTTCGTACTCGTCGCTTCCCACCTCGCGAATCGCGGTTGACGTGAACGTGAGCGTGGGGTGTGCGTCGGCGGAGAAGAAG
>JANOJI010000039.1:0-19671 GCA_031408175.1 Ilumatobacteraceae bacterium | reverse complement strand
TGGAATTCCATGCGTCGCAGGACGGGCAGCGGCCGGCCCACTGTGGATAGGCAGTGGCGCACGCGCTGCAGCGATAGACGAGACGGAGTTTCGACATGTTGGTTGCACCCTAGAGAAGGGGTGTTACAGGGCCCTTGGGCTGCGGTGAAGGGAGCGACGCTTGCGTTGCCGCATGACCCAGGCGATGAATGCCGCCGCCAGGACACACCACGCCACGAGGCCGATCAGGGCCGCGTTTGCCGCGATCCCCCAGATCTTGGCGCTGCCGTGGTCATCGACAACGCTCGTCGCGAGATCGAGTTGGGAGCCGTCGAGGGGAACGATCCACGACACGGTGCCGTCGGTGACCGTGCCGGTGGCCGAGTTGATCTTGCCGGGGATCGTCGCTCGAACCAACACACCGACCCCCTGAGTGGGGCTGATGCTCGCAGCCGCAACTACTTCGGCGTAGGGGGTCGCCCCGATCGCGGCCAGTACGTCGGGGTCGGCGAACGCGCCAAGCCCGTCGATTCGCAGTGATCCGACCAGCGACACGGTCGTGCCTTCTTCAGCGACAGTGCGGGACAACGCAACCCCGTGCAGTGGGCCACCAGAACCGTTGATCGACTGCAATAGCGCCGTTGCTTCCTCGGGGTTGGCGAAGTCGTGTGTGAGTTCCACCTGCATGCCGCCATCGGCAGCGTCGGTCGGGCCGTCCACGATCCACCCGGCAGACACAGCGTCATCGAATCGCAGGTCCTCGGCGAGTCCCGGAGCCTGATCGACCACGTCGGCGTCGGCGACTGCTGTCACCGTGATCTGGCCGCTTCCATCGGGACGCATCGAGATGTCGACCGTCGTGTCGACCCGGCACGCAGGCAGCAGCATCACGGCGATCACGATGAGGGCCCGGCGCATAGTGTCCCGATTGTGGCATGTGGAACCTCGCAGACACCGGAGGTGTCAGTACCGGTAACTCGTCGACCATGACCACCGATCAAACCGAACCCTCTGATATCGACCTCGTTGCCCGCGCTGGCGCGGGTGACAACGCTGCCTTTGGCGCGCTCGTCAGTCGGTATCAGGCGCCGGCGCTGCGCTTGGCTGCGGCGATCAGTGGTTCGGTCGCCGACGCTGCCGACATTGCCCAGGAGGCCTTTGTGAAAGCTCATCGATCGCTGCCGAGATTGGCCGACCCGTCGATGGTCCGATCGTGGATGCTTCGCATCGTCGCCAATGAGGCCAAGAACCATCTGCGTGGCCGCGATCGACGGCGGCGCCGAGACGACCGGTACGGCTCGTGGGTGCTTGCTTCCGTGCCCGACCCGGAATCGAGCGCACTCGACGCTGACGACGCCCGCAGCTTGGGGCTTGCACTCGGGCGACTTGGACCCCGGGATCGGCAGGTATTGGCGTATCGCTACTTCGCCGGATTGTCGGAGGTAGAAACAGCACGTGCCGCTGGTGTCGCAGTCGGCACGGTGAAATCGAGAACTGCTCGTGCCTTGGCCCGTCTACGGACCCAAATGGAGCAACAGTGATCGACCTCGAACGCTCTCTTCATGAGCTCGCCGAGCGACTGGAGATTCCCGGTGGCGATTGGCTGGCAGCCGATGTGGTTCGTCGGATCAGCGCGCCAGAGCGGCATCGTGCGAGTCGTCGAACCCTGCGCCTCGCTGGAGCAATAGCCGTTGTAGTGCTCGTAGTCGTGGTCGCGCTGCCCGGACCTCGGCGCGCTGTAGCGCGTTGGCTCGGCTTCGACAGTGTTCGCATCGCACCGGGGATGACGGTGCCGACGACTGGTCCAGCGACTGGGCCGGAAACGAGTGTCGTCACAGCGCCGTCCTTGGATGTGCCCACCACCCAACCCGTGATCGATCTCGGTCTCGGGCCAGTGGTTTCGATCAACGAAGCGATATCGCAGACCGGTCTTGCAGCTCCCATGCCCGCACTCCTCGGGGAGCCACAATCGATCCACGTCGTGCAGCCGCCCGCAAACGGTCAGATCGTGGTGGTCTACGCGGCCTCCGAGCTCGTTCCGCAGTCCACGATCACCGGTGTCGGAGCCTTGGTTTCGGCGATTCCGGCGAACCTCGAAGAGGGGCTCTTCCGGAAGGCACTCGGCGACGAGGCAACCGTACGATCCGTTGACGTCGGCGGTGCCGAAGGCTTCTGGATCGAGGGCTCGGCTCATCAACTCTTCTTCGAGGTCGGTGACGAGGTGCTGGCGGACACACTCCGCCTGGCCACCAATACGTTGCTGTGGCAACGCGATGGTCAGGTGTTCCGTCTCGAGGCCGACATCTCCCTGGACACCGCGCTACGAATCGCCTCGTCCGTGCCGTAGCTCGCGAGTCGTCCAGCGACAATCGGCCCTGCGGCGGTGTGGAGGTCATCACACCGGGACGTTGGCCTCTGGCAACGAGCGGGCTGCTGAGCGAAGGTCGCAGGGTGGTTGAGATCGTCCGGCGATGGGTGGCGCCGATCGTGCGCGAGTGGCACGAGCACGGCAGTGCCTACGAAGTCGCCAGGCTGCTGACGGCACCGGCTCGGCGCGGTCTGGTACGCCTCACGGTTGAGCACCCCGAGAACCTGCCAACGCAGGGCCCGGCGATCGTCGTGGCCAACCACCGTTCGTTCCTCGACTCCGTGCTGTTGATGTTCGCCCTGCCGCGACCCGTGTCGGTGCTCGGAAAGGCTGAGTACACGGACCGGCCGATCACGAAATGGCTGTTCTGCGGTGCCGGGATGATCCCGATCCGGCGAGAGAACCCCGGAGATCTCGTCCGCGCGTTCGCGCAGGTTGATGACGTCCTCGATCGAGGTCAGGTCGTCGGGCTGTTCCCTGAGGGCACCCGATCACGAGACGGGCTTTTGCACCGCGGGCACTCCGGTGCCGCCCATCTTGCGCTCACCACGGGTGCTCCGATCGTGCCGGTCGGCATCATCGGCACCGACCGGATCCTGCGGACCGGCGCCCGGCTGGTGCGCCCGTTCCGGCACGCCACGATCATCGTCGGTGAACCCATCCTCACTGCCGACGCTGGGTTCACGACGAGCACGAACCACGCTCGACGCGCAATCACCGACCGGTTCATGGGTGACATCCGACGACTCTGTCGGCAGGACTATGTCGATGAGTACGCGCCCCTTCTGTCTCCTCACTCAGACGAGCCCGTATCGAGTGGGCTTCACGGAACCCGGCGGTAACGCCGGGCGGCCGAAGCACCCATCAACTCTCGTCGTCATCTTCCTCCCCGATCAAGCGATACACCGCCACTCCGGCTTCCCGATCATCGAACACAACTGTTGGAGGCGGTATGAGCTGTGATCCGGTTCGCCAGGAGATCTCCAAGATGAGCAAGTTCAGCTTGTCGCCCGACACGTCGTCGTCGCGCTGATACTTGTATCGGACAACCCGATCCCATCTCGCTGTCATCACCGCAGAGCTTTTCACACAGCTACGTGGCGGCCTTCAGCACGTCGGCGGCGGTGTGAATGGCGTCGACCGACTTGATCAGCGGGAGATTGACGATCACCTCGTCGACCCCGGCGGCAACGATCGCGGCGATGTTTTCAGTGGCCTCGGTGGCGGTGGCCACGATCATGCGATCGCGAACCTCGCTGTTGGTGTCATAACTCAACAGGCTGCGCAGGCCGTCTCGCTCGGCGTCGTCGGCAGACACGAACAGGCTCACCATCGCCGTTCGCTTGACCTGGCCGGGATCTCGCCCGACGTCCGCGCAGTGCTGGTCGAGGATCGCCAACTTCTGAGCGACGACACCGGCGGTGCCTCCGATGTTGCACAGGTCCGCGGACTCGGCCACCATCCGCAACGTCTTCTTCTCGCCGCTGCCACCGATCATGATCGGAATCCTTCGCTGGGGGCGCGGCACCACGCGTGCGTCGGCAACGCTGTAGTAGGTGCCCGTGAAGCTGAACGTTTCGTTGTCGAACATGCCGCGACATATGGCGACGGCCTCGTTCAACCGTTGGAAGCGTTCCTTCAACGGTGGGAAGTCCCAGCCGTATGCCGCGTGCTCGACGTCGTACCAGGCAGCGCCGATCCCGAGAATGACGCGACCGCTGCTGAGCGCATCGAGCGAGACGATCTGCTTGGCCAGATGCGCCGGATTTCGATAGGTGACGCCGGTGACGAGTGTGCCGAGTTCGACCCGCTTGGTCACGGCCGCGAGTGCGCCGAGGGTGACGTAGCCCTCCAGGATCGACGCTGCCGGCCCACCGAGGGGTGGGAGTTGCAGCAAGTGATCCATCACCCACAGCGACGAGAAGCCCGAGTCCTCCGCAGCCTCGGCGGCTGCGCGCAAGCGATCCATCGTCGTCGGTGGATCGGCATCGACGATCCACGAGAAGTCGGGTAGCTGCAATCCGTACGTTGCCATGTGGATCAACGTAGGCAATCTCGGAACGCAAAGCCGAGCGGTGGTGTCGGCTGGGCATGTGGAGAACCATCGCAGTTGCCTTGCTCGTGACCTCCTGCGGCGCCGCCGCGTCGTCGCCTGATCTCTCGACCGCACCACCGGCGCCGGCACCGACAGTCCCGGCAACAGCCGACACGAGTGCGAACATCGCGCCGTCGACGATCCTCGGGAAGACGGCCGAATCCGATTCAGCGTTTCCGGCACGGCTCGCGTTGAGGACCAACGATGGCCACGTCATCACGTTCTCCGAAGGTAGGGACCCGATCGACACGCCCGGTGTCATGGGCCCGTCCGGCGAAGTCGTCATCAGTTCCGACACGATCGGTGATCGATCGACGATCGAGTGGCATTCGGTTGAGACTGATGAGATCGTCGCCTCGATTCAGGTCGACGGCGAGGTTCGTCCGACCGCCATATCCGAGGACGGCGACTTGGTTGCTCTGATCGGCATCGTGGGGAAGCAAACGACCGTTGTCCTGGCGACGCCATCGCAAGGTGAGGTGCGTCGCTGGACGTTCGATGCGCTATTGGTCCCCGAAGCGTTCGCTAATGCGTACGTGCCCGAAGGCGATGGGTTGCCGATCGGCGTGTTCGTGATCGAGTACCTCGCCGCCGACACCTACCGAGTGAGGGTGATCGACACCGCAACCGGAGAGCTCGGGCTGCCGCTGAACCTGCGCGACAAGTCGCAAACGGTCGACGAGGTCATGACGGCGGTCAGCCGCACCGCAGTGTTCGACCCGATGAATCAACTGCTGTTCACGCTCTACCAGGACGCGACCGAAGGTGGCGAGAACATCGGTTCGTTCATCCACACTCTCGGGCTGATCAACGGTGTGTGGTGCCTGGACGTGCCCGCCGAACTCCGGCTCGCCGACCACCCGGGAGCGCTGGCAGTGAGCCCCGACGGCTCGCGTCTGTTCGCGGCCTCGAGCATCGGGGGCGTTGCCGGATACAACGTCAGCGACATCACCGCCGCCGGCCCGGAGATGCCCGAGGCGCGTACCACAACGTCAGTCGGCGCCTCGGCTCAGCGTGTGGCGATCGGAGCTTCCCAGGACGAAGTGGTCCTCGCTCTGGGAGGCTCGATGTTCCGTCTTGACCCGGCAACGCTGGCCGTGAGGGATTCGTTCACGTGGGACATGGATGTCGAAGCGTTGACCGTGTTGGACGACGGCCGCATCGTGATCGTGGGATCGCGCCGGATGTCGCTGGTATCGGCTGACAACCAACTGCTCGACGAGACCCCAATCGGCGAAATCGGCGAGGTCATTCGCGTCGTTGTGGTCGGCTGAGCGCCGATCCGTCGGCCCTATTCGGTGGGCAGCGTGGGGTCCGGTGCCTCGGGTGCGCCGGTAGCTGCCAGCTCCACCGCCGCTGGGGGCAAGAATCCCTCGACCGCTGTGAACTTGAGCTTCTTCTCGCCCGGCTTCTCGGGATCGTCCTCGGTGTCGACGACGATGATCTCGCCGGCGTGGAACTCCTTGTAGAGGATCTTCTCGCTGAGCACGTCTTCGATCATGCGCTGGATTGCCCGGCGCAATGGTCGCGCGCCGAGCTGCGGGTCGTAGCCTCGCTCGGCGAGCAACTCTTTGGCGTGCTGGGTCAGCTCGATGCCGAGACCCTGACCTTCCAACTGCCCTGTCAGGCGCTTGGTCATGAAATCGACCATCTGCATGACTTCCTCGCGAGCGAGCTCGTGGAAGACGATGACCTCGTCGATGCGGTTCAGGAACTCGGGACGGAAGTGCGTCTTCAGCGCTTCGTTGACCTTGTCCTTCATCCGCTCGTAGCTCATCGCCGAGTCGACCTTGGTGAAGCCGACGTTGGCCTTGCGCAAGTCGGCGGTGCCGAGGTTGCTGGTCATGATCAGAACAGTGTTGCGGAAGTCGACGGTGCGGCCCTGGCTGTCGGTGAGACGGCCTTCTTCCAGGATCTGCAGCAGCGTGTTGAACACGTCGGGGTGAGCCTTTTCGATCTCGTCGAACAGCACCACACTGAACGGCTTGCGGCGCACCGCCTCGGTGAGCTGGCCGCCCTCTTCGTAGCCGACGTAACCGGGGGGCGCACCGACCAGACGGCTGACGGTGTGCTTCTCCATGTACTCGCTCATGTCGAGAGCGATCAGCGAATTCTCGTCGCCGAACAGGAACTCGGCGAGTGTCTTGGCCAACTCGGTCTTGCCGACGCCGGTGGGTCCCAGGAAGATGAATGAACCACTGGGTCGCTTCGGATCCTTCAGACCCGCACGCGTGCGGCGCACGCTCTGGCTGACGGCCTTGATGGCGTTCTCCTGGCCGATGATCCGCTTGTGCAGCTCACCTTCCATGTTGAGCAGCTTGGAGGTCTCTTCCTCGGTGAGCTTGTAGACGGGGATGCCGGTCCAGATGCTGAGCACCTCGGCAATGGCTTCCTCGTCGACCTCGTCGAACAGGTCGACACCACTGGCCTTGACTTCGGCTTCCTTGATGGCCTTCTCGTCGAGCAGCGCCTTTTCCTGGTCGCGCAAGCGGCCGGCTTCTTCGAACTGCTGCTCTTCGACGGCACGCTTCTTCGACTCTTGCACCTCGGTGAGCTTGCGCTCGATCTCCTTGAGGTCAGGTGGGGTACCCATGCGCTTGATGCGCAGACGAGCGCCGGCCTCGTCGATGAGGTCGATTGCCTTGTCGGGCAGATGACGGTCGCTGATGTAGCGGTCCGACAGGTTTGCGGCCGCGACGATGGCCTGATCGGTGATGGTGACCCGGTGATGGGTCTCGTACTTGTCGCGCACGCCCTTCAGGATCTCGATCGTCATGGCCAACGTCGGCTCCTCGACACGCACCGGCTGGAAGCGACGCTCGAGCGCAGCGTCCTTCTCGAGGTGCTTGCGGTACTCGTCGAGCGTCGTGGCCCCGATGGTCTGCAATTCGCCACGAGCCAACATCGGCTTCAGGATCGACGCAGCGTCGATCGCACCCTCGGCTGCGCCGGCGCCGACGAGGGTGTGGATCTCGTCGATGAACAGCACGATGTCGCCGCGGGTTTTGATCTCCTTCAGCACCTTCTTCAAGCGCTCTTCGAAGTCGCCGCGGTAGCGACTGCCGGCAACGAGGGCACCAAGATCGAGGGTGTACAGCTGCTTGTTGCGCAGTGTGTCGGGGATGTCGTTGCTGACGATCTTCTGTGCCAGGCCCTCGACGATGGCGGTCTTGCCGACGCCGGGTTCGCCGATCAGTACCGGGTTGTTCTTGGTGCGGCGGCTGAGGATCTGCATCACGCGCTCGAGCTCGCGCTCGCGCCCGATCATCGGATCGAGCTTGCTCTCACGCGCGAGTTGGGTGAGGTTGCGACCGAACTGGTCGAGGATCTGGCTGTTTCCCTTGTCGCTGGCGTCGTCGCCTTTGGGGGTGCTGGAACCGGACTGCGCAGCCTGCGGCTCGCCGCCTTTGCCCTGCCCGCCCTGGTAGCCGGACAGCAACTGAATGACCTGTTGGCGGACACGGCTGAGATCGGCGCCGAGCTTGACGAGCACCTGGGCGGCGACTCCCTCGCCCTCACGGATCAAGCCGAGCAGGATGTGCTCGGTACCGATGTAGTTGTGACCGAGCTGCAGCGCTTCGCGCAGCGACAACTCGAGCACCTTCTTGGCGCGCGGGGTGAAGGGAATGTGGCCCGACGGAGACGAACCGCCCTGGCCGATGATCTCCTCGACCTGGCTGCGGACAGCCTCCAGCGAAATGCCGAGGGACTCGAGCGCTTTGGCCGCGACCCCTTCGCCTTCGTGGATCAGGCCGAGCAAAATGTGCTCAGTACCGATGTAGCTGTGATTGAGCAGGCGCGCTTCTTCTTGCGCCAACACCACCACCCGCCGGGCACGATCGGTGAAGCGTTCAAACATGATGGAAGTGTATCGGCGCGTTGTTCGTCCAACATGACAGGCAACAGTGCGAACAACCGAGCGGGTGGGTGACGGGCAGCGAGATCGGAGCGGAGACCACAGGAATCGGTCATTTTCGGCCGTGGTCTTCCGGCATGCGCAGTTGATTTGTCGGCAGTTCGTTCACATCGACCCGTCCAAACATCAATTGCGTATCGTCGTCAGGAAGCTACCGCAGAGCGGGGCCGGCCGATGAGTGAAACGTCAACCCGGGGCATCGCCCGATGTGCCACGAGCACCGGCACCCGGAGGGCGTTGCCGCGTGGAGTTTCGTGGTGTTGGCGGCTCCTGCCGTAGCCTTGGCGCATGGCCCAGCTGCCGTTCATCTCGATCCCCGGAATGCCCGGCGATTTCGAGCGCATCGAGGTGGCTCTGTTCCGGTCGGTGCAGACGCAGGACGCGTACCTCAGCGAGATTGCTTCCCATCTCATCTCGGCGGGCGGCAAGTTGTTGCGGCCCGTGCTGGCACTCGCGGCGACCCAGGCCGCCGGTGGGGTTGCCTCGGATGATGCGATCCAGGGAGGCATCGCCTGCGAGCTGGTGCAGACCGGCTCGCTCTACCACGACGATGTGATGGACGAAGCGCCCACCCGGCGCGGTGTCGAAACCGTCAACGCGAAGTGGGGCAACCTGCAAGCGATCCTCGCCGGTGACTTCCTGCTGGCGCGCGCCTCCGAGATCGCTGCGTCGCTCGGAACCGAGGTGGCGGCTCTGCTGGCGCGCACGATTGGGCGGCTGTGCGAGGGCCAGATCGAGGAGTTACGGCACACGTACAACGCAGCGCGCCCCGAGTCGTCCTACCTCGCCTCGATCGCCGGGAAGACGGCGTCGTTGTTCGCAACGTCGGCGCGCATCGGTGCCATCGTGGCGGGTGCCGAACGCCCGGTGATCGACGCGCTCACGAGCTACGGCGAGGCTTTCGGGATGGTGTTCCAGATCGTCGACGACCTGCTCGACGTGACGGCCACCGAGGGTCAGCTCGGCAAGCCAGCCGGACACGACATGGTCGAAGGCGTGTATACGTTGCCGGTGCTGCGGACGCTGCAGACGGGGGGCATCGCCGCAGCATCGCTGCTCGACATCCTCGGTAAGCCGCTTGAACCGAGCGAACGCGAGAAGGCACTCGAGATCGTGCGTGCCCACGGTGGCGTCGATTCTGCGCTGGCCACCGCACGCATCTGGGCCGATCGCGCCGTCGAGGCGTGCGCTCCGCTGGCGGATACGCCGGCCTCGGCAGCGCTGCGCGAAGGTCCCGAAATGGTCCTTGCGTCACTCAGCGGCTGACGCGCATCTCGCGCGCCCGACCGGCCCAACGGTTACGCGTCGGGGGCCACCTTGGCCAACGCTGATGCTGCGCGCACCGCGATTTCGGCGGGGCCGTGCACGTTCGGTCGCAGCGATGCGGTCATCACCCGCAGGGCGGTATCGGCGATGGTGGACGAGCGCACCGCCGCTGCCGAGAACTGACGCATCACCGTCGGTCTCCCCAACGCGCGGCACCACAGGCGGCCGAGCTTGTGATGTGCCGCGCCGGCTTGCTCGAGTAGACGCGGGTAGCGCTGCAGCGCGGTCGGTCCGGCTCCGTCGAGCGCCTCGTGGACGACGTCGGCGGCCAGCCGCCCCGATTCGTACGCGGCGTCGATCCCGGTCCCGAGGAACGGGCTGACCGTTGCCGCAGCGTCGCCCACAACCACGAACGTCGGGCCGGCGGTCGGCTTGATCGATCCGCCCATCGGCACCCGGCTGACCCGCATCACCCCAGCGGGATCGTCGTGCTCGAGGCCCCACCTGGGAGCGAGATCGTCGACCAGGGAGTCGAGCAGGTGAGCGATGTTGATGCCTTTGAAGTCCCGTGCGGTGCTGAGCATCACGACGCCGATATTGACGGTGCCATCGCCAACGGGCGTGACCCATCCGAACCCGGGTAGCGCATGATCAGTCCGATCAGTGAGGTCGAGGCAGACCTCCATCCGGTGGTCGTCGTGGCGCGGCGAGCGCCAGTACGAACGGATCGCTTCGGCAACGGGCCAGTCACGGGTGCGGAACGTGCCGAGCGAGCGGCCGAACGAGCTGTTCGCTCCGTCAGCGACCACCACATACTCAGCGCGGACCGTGCGAGTGTCACCGTCGGGTGTTCGCACAACGGCACCGCGAACGAACCCGCGCTCGACGATCGGCTCCGCCGCCTCGTAGCCGGACCGCAGGTGCGCGCCTGCGGCGTCAGCCCTGGCGAGCACTAGCTCGTCGAGGTTGCGGCGGCGGGCGACGAGGGCAGCCGGGGGCAGATCCGGATGGCTTGGCCAGTTGAGCAGTCGCTCGCGTTCATGGTTGCGAAGGCGGATCGACTCGATGCGGTGGCCGAGTTCGGCGGCTGGTTCGGCGAGGCCCATGTCGGTCAGTTGGCGCACTGCCCGGGGAGTGATCAGATCGCCGCAACCCTTCGAACGGGGAAACGTGCGCCGTTCCGCGACGGTGACGTGATGGCCGAACGACGCGAGCCAGAACGCGGCCGCGGCGCCCGCAGGTCCGCCGCCAACCACGAGGACGTCGGTCTCCGTGCTGCCGCCTCGCAAGCCGGTTTGCAGCACGAGCGCTACAGCTCAGGGGGCTTCGGCGAGTGGCGGGCTGCCCGGAGCAGGCTCGGTGCCGACCTCGAGCGTGTCGGCCAATTCCTCGGCGATGTTGGTGAAGGTGAGCTCGCCTTCTTCAAGACCCAAGAACGCGGGCGCCTCGGGGCTGCACCACTTCTCGTACTCCTCCAACGATGAACCGGTGGGATCGGCCCCGCCAAGGGTGTAACGCTCGTGGCACACCACGGCCAAGATCTCGGCCTCGGTCAGCTCATCGCGTTGACCCGGCATCAGCCCGCGGCCCTGGGTGAGGTGCGGGCCGCCCTCGCGTTCGGGGTTGCCGTAGCCCTCGATACCCGCGTTCGCATATGCAAGGGTGCCGTTGTATACGAAGCGGAGTTGGTCTTCGATGTGCGGGAACGTCTTCAGCACCTCTCCGCCGGCGAACTGATAACCGAGGCCCCCTTGGCCTTCGCCGCCGTGGCAGCTCGAGCAGTTGCCGGAGTAGATCTCGGCTCCCTCGCCGAGCGGGCCGTGGATGACTGCCTCTCGCGGGGTGAGCCCGCGGGCGTACATGAACACCCAGAGCGGCAAGATGCTCAGGGTGGCCATGGCCCAGAACGGGATCTTCGGGCGGGCCTTGGCTGCGGCCACATACGGAGGGTCGGGCTTGGGCGGCGGTGGCGCGGCGGGCGCCGCCTTCTTCGCCGGGGCAGCAGCCTTTGCTGCTGGAGCGACACCCGTGCCAGGCGCGGTCCCGGCGTCTGCGGCCGGAGCAGCGGCATCGGCGGGCGGCTCGGCGCCATCAGCCTTGGCCTTTGCGGCCTGGCTCCGCTTGAGGAGGTGCGCGGGGATTTCGGTCACGGCAGTGCACGATAGACGGCGACGGCATGAAATCTCCGAATCTGGCAGAGCACGAACGCACAACCCGTCGCCATCGTGGGAGTTGGGTGGTAGACCGGTACCCAATACCTACTCTCCGCCGCGTGTTCACCCAGCGACAACAGGTTCACTGGAGCGAACTGGTGTCACCTTGCGCTGTGGTGACTAATGTTCGTGCAGGAATTCACGAGGCCTTACCGGAACAAGGAGCGACGCCAGCGTGCAGCTTGCAATCGATGTGTTGACGTGGCCAGGGGTGAACCAGGCGCTGATTTTTTCGTTCCTGCTGTCCACCGGCCTCGCGCTGTTGGCGATCCCCTACGGCAAGCGTCGACCCGTTGGCACACCATTCACCTGGGGTGAAGCGATGCTGGCCGCCACATTCGCGTTCGGCGTGATGTTCATTGCGTTCGGTGTCGTGCCGCACCAGTGGATCGACCACGCCGACAAGAACCTCGGCTGGAACAAGGCCAAGATCATCTACGGCCCCTACGATCTGTTGAAGCCGAAGGCGTTCGGTGGCAACTTCCCGTTCACGATGCAGTACGAAGCGGTCCGCGACACTGTCGTGGTGCTCATCCACGTGTGGTACTTCGGCTTGCTGATCTTCCTGTGGAACCACTGGCAAAAGCGCGGTCGGACCAAGTCGACCGAGGTGGCCACGTCCACCTATGGCCGCCCGCTGGTGAAGAAGGCCTGACCGATGGCACGGACCGACGCCAACCCGCCGATGATGCCGTACACCGACGCGTACCAGCTCGTCGAAGTTGATGCCGACTACCTGTCGAAAGCTGTGAAGCCCAAGCAATTCATCCACATCGACCAAACCGAGTGCATCATGTGCGAGGGCTGCGTCGACATCTGCCCGTGGAAATGCATCCACATGGTGAACCCGTCGGCAATCGCCGAGGCCACCGGCACCGAACTCCCCGGCACCGATCCCAGCGACGAGGTGCTGTTCATCATCGACGACGACATCTGCACACGTTGTGCGTTGTGTGTCGATCGCTGTCCGACCGGCGTCATCATCCTCGGCAAGGTCGGTGCACCGGCCTCGGCCGGTGACGCCCACATCCGTACCAACAATCACGGCTACGCCTACGGCATGCGGCTGTAGAGGAACGAACGAGGAACACCCCAGATGGCCAAGATCATCGATGAGACCCCTCGCCCGACGGTGAAGGACCGCGCCACCAAGGCGGTCAACGACGTGCAGGGCAGCCAGGTGTGGAACAGCATCTTCCGCCCCGGTTCGATCTTCCGCAAGGGCTACACCGATAGCCCCCGCAACCGCAGCTACGTGGTGATGAACTCGGTGCTGTACCACCTCCACCCGGTCAAGGTGAAGCGCCACGCGGTGAAGGTCAGCTACACGCTGTGCCTTGGCGGGCTCAGTTTCTTCCTGTTCATCCTGCTCACGGTGACCGGCATCTTCTTGATGTTCTTCTACCGGCCGGAGGCAACTCAGGCCTGGACCGACATCTCGAATCTGCAGACGTCGGTGACGTTCGGGCTACTGGTACGCAACATGCACCGGTGGGGAGCGCACCTGATGGTGCTCACCGTGTTCTTGCACATGGCGCGGGTGTTCTATCACGGCGCCTACAAGGCCCCGCGCGAGTTCAACTGGGTGATCGGCATCGTGTTGTTGATGTTGACGTTGCTGCTCAGCTTCACCGGGTACCTACTGCCGTGGGACCAGTTGGCGCTGTGGGCCGTAGCCGTGGGCACGAACATGATGGGCTACACCCCGGTGTTCGGGAGCGAAGTCCGCTTCGTGCTGCTCGGTGGCCGCGAAATCGGTGCCGAGACCCTGTTGCGATGGTACGTGTTGCACGTGTTGTTGTTGCCGTTCGTGATCGTCATCTTCATGGCGATCCACTTCTGGCGAGTCCGTAAAGACGGCGGGATCTCGGGTCCGCTGTGATCTCCGTTGTCATGATTGATTCACTGCGAGAACTGCGAGGGAGGGTTCGATGACCGAAATCCCCGAACACCTGTTGAAGCGGGCTCAAGCTGCGCGCGAGAAGTCGGCAGCCCCCGAACCCGCCGCGCCTGCCGAGGCACCCACCGAAGCTGCCAGCGATCCGCGAATTCCCGCCCATCTGCTGGAACGCAGCAAGGCCGCCAAGGCCAACGCCGGCGGCGATTCATCAGGCGGTGCCGTTGCCGTGCAGGAAAAGGTGGCCAGCGTCGTCGCCGCCGCACCGGCAACAGCCGGCATTCCCGTCGGCGCTGGGCCGGGTGGCAACACCCAGCGCCTGCTCACCGTGGTGAAGAGCGGGTCGATCCAAGAGGTGAAGGCCACCCCGATCGACAAGGTCCACACCTGGCCGCACCTGCTCGCCGCAGAGTTCGTCGCCGCGTTGGCCTGCACGGCGTTCACCCTCGTGTTCTCGGTCTTCGTCAACGCACCGCTGTTGCAGATGGCCAACGTCAACCAGACGCCGAACCCGTCGAAAGCACCGTGGTACTTCCTCGGGCTGCAGGAACTGCTGACGATGTTCCACCCGATGGTTGCCGGCGTGACCATCCCCGGTGTGGGCATGATCGTGTTGATCTTTGCCCCATTCATCGACAAGAACCCGTCCAACAAGCCCGAGGATCGCAAGTTCGCCATCTCGTTGATGACGGTGCACCTCATGTTCTGGTCGGTTCTCGTCATCATCGGCTCGTTCTTCCGCGGTCCGGGCTTCAACTTCACCCTGCCGTGGCGCGACGGCCTGTTCTTCGAACTGTGAGGTCCTCATGAACCCAGCAGCACTCATCACCCTTGTCGTTGCCGTCGTCGTCGCCATCGGCGCGGTCGGCTTCGTTGTCACTGCCAAGCGCAGCGACGTTCGCGGTGCCGGCGCGCTCAGCCGTGAGACGCGCCGCCGCGATCGCGACGCCGACATCGACCTGCCGACGGCACCGGCTGACCGCGCGACGGGTCGCGACATCGAACGGGCGGCCGCTGCCGCCCGTGGTACCGGATTGGCCAAGCCCGATTCGGTGGCCCCGGTGCTGTGGTACCCGCCCGATCCCGACGCCCTCGGTGTCAGCCGTCGGCAATTCTTCAACCGGGCCACGGTCAGCCTCACCAGTGTCAGCGTGCTGACCTTCCTCGCCGCCAGCTTCGTCGCGTTCTTGTGGCCGATCGCCACGGGTGGCTTCGGTGGCAAGGTGCGGGTCGGTAACCGCGACGAGATCCTGGCCAGCATTCGCAGCAGCGGCGGCTTCTTCTACACCGCCGAGGCTCGCTCGTGGATCACCGAGTATCCAGCCGGCGCGCTTGCCAAGGCTGCCGATTCGTATCAGCCGGAGATCCTCGCGGGGATGCAGCAGGGTCTCGTGGCGATGTACCAGAAGTGCCCGCACCTCGGCTGCCGGGTTCCGAGCTGCACGAGCAGCCAGTGGTTCGAGTGTCCGTGCCACGGCAGCCAGTACAACCGCGTCGGCGAAAAGAAGGCCGGCCCGGCACCGCGAGGCATGGACCATTTCGCGATGGCCATCTCCGCCACTGGCGACGTCGTCATCAACACCGGCACCGTGTACACGGGCCGCCCGATCGGTACCAACTCGACCGGTCAGGAAGCGGAAGGGCCGCACTGCGTATGAGCCCCGCACCACATCACGTTTGCCAGAAGCACCCCGTTTTTCAGAAGCATCCCGTTTACCCGAAGCACAGCGTCATGGAACGAGGCCGGTAGTCGATGTTTGCTGTTGCTACCTCATCGATTGCCTGGGTGATCTTCGCGATCATCACCATCGGGTGGATCATCTACTACTCGGCGAACCGCCGGGCGTCACGCCCCGAACTCGGTTCGGAGATCGAACTGGCGGCCAACCGCAAGCCGTACTACGACGACGAGGTGCTCGAAGGCGCCCGCCTCGAGCGGGTGCAACTGTTGGGCCTGCTGTTCTTGGTCGTCCTCGTCATCGGTCTCCCGTTGTACTGGGTGTTCGAGCCCAGCCGGATGGCGGGGGCGCAGGACCAAAAGGAAGCAACGTTCATCGCCTGGGGCGGCGACTTGTATGCCACGACTGAAGAGGGCGGGTTCAACTGCGCCGGCTGCCACGGCGCCAACGGCGGCGGCGGCCAAGCCCCCTACACGATCACCGATCCCCGCACTGGAGAGATCGAAGCGGTCACGTGGAATGCCCCGGCGTTGAACACGGTGTTCTACCGTTTCGACGAGAACGAGATCGAGTTCATCCTCGTGTACGGCCGGCCGTTCTCGCCGATGTCACCGTGGGGTCTTGCCGGTGGCGGACCGATGAACGATCAGCAGATCGAGACGCTCATCTCCAAGCTCCGCTCGCTGCAGATCCCTCGGGAGAACTGCCTCGACACCGAACGTGATGCGCGGGTGTGTGCCTCCGGCAATCTGCCCGCCGACAACCAAGCCAGCATCACCGAATCGGCCACCGTCGCCGCCGAGAGGCTCGTGGCCGCAGGCAAGTACGCCACCGTCGACGAGGCAATGGGCGAGGCGCTGTTCAATCTGGAAGACGCCTCGGGTGCCTACTCGTGCGCACGCTGTCATACCAAGGGGTGGAGCTACGGCCAGCCCCAGGTCACCGGCGGCGGCGCCTTCGGCTGGAACCTCACGGGCGGATCAACCGTGCGACAGTTCCCCGCCCAGGAGGACATGATCGCCTTCATCGAGGACGGCTCGGAAGTCGGGAAGCGATACGGGGCACAGGGCCAGGGGAGCGGACGGATGCCAGGGTTCGGGTCGATGCTCACCGACGAGCAGATCCAAGCCATCGTCGAGTTCGTTCGGAGCCTGTGATGCATGTCCTTGCCAGCGCCCTACCGACGCTCAACAACGTGATCGGAATCATCGCCACCGAGGCCGGCCCCAACTCCGGTCCCGGCGGGTGGATGCCCGAACTGCGCGGCATCCTGACGGTGATCATCGCCGTGGGGACGCTGATGGGCAGCGTCTACCTCGTGCTCGGCACCAACATGGGTGCCAGGCTCGGGTTCTTGGTGTCGTTTGCGTCGCTCGCCGGGTGGATGTTCATTATGGGCGCCGTGTGGTGGACCTACGGCATTGGCCTCAAGGGTCCAGAACCGTCATGGGAGGCCGTCCCCGGGGCAACGATCTTGCAGGACACGCCCGCGCTGTCTCGCTCGGGGGCGCTCAGCAATGCGGTTGCGGTTCCCGACAGTGCCGACCCGAGCGACACCGCCGAACTCGTGGCCACCCAGTTCCTCGCAGAACGGTGGCGCCAGCTCGATCCGTCCGCTGCCGCCTACGGACAGGCCAGCTCGCAGGCCGAGGTGTTTCTCCTCGAATCGGGAGCGTTCAGCGCAGGCCAGTTCCGCGTGATCAACGTGTTCAACTACGGTGGCGAGCGCTATCCCCGCATCGCCAACGGCAAGCTGGATTTCGTGGCGTTCTGGCACAAGCCACGCTACGCGATCGTGGAAGTTGCGCCGGTCGTGCCGCAGTACCTCGAGTCCGGCCGCGCCCCGGCTGTGCCGATCATCGATCAGGCACAGCCGCACCGCTACGTGTACATGATCCGCGACAAGGGGTCCAAGCGTCAGCCGGCGGGGTTCATCACCATTGGTTCGCTCGTGGTGTTCTTGATCCTGTGCTGGTTGCTGCACCGGCGTGACCGCTTCGTGGCTCACAACAGAAACCAGCCGGCGCTTCCGGCCAGGGAATAGCTGTGGGCCAGTACCTGCCTGTCGTCGCCCTGCTCGTCCTGGCGACGATCTTTGGCGCGTTGAGCTTCTTCGCGTCGCAACTCCTCGCACCGCGTCGGCCGTCGTCGGCCAAGCAGGCGCCCTACGAATGCGGGATCGTGCCG
The DNA here is from genome assembly GCA_031408175.1 of Ilumatobacteraceae bacterium. Taxonomy (GTDB): domain Bacteria; phylum Actinomycetota; class Acidimicrobiia; order Acidimicrobiales; family Ilumatobacteraceae; genus JAENVT01. The sequence continues at coordinate 2,071 of JANOJI010000039.1, read as the reverse complement.
AGCCGTGAGCCACCCGAACGGTTCCCGGTCACGTTCTACGTCGTGGCGATGCTGTTCATCATGTTCGACATCGAGATCATTTTCATCTACCCCTACGCCGTCGACCGGGCATTCCTCGGCAGCTACGGCTTCTGGGAGATGGTGGCGTTCAGCGTGGTGTTCTTTGCGTCGTTCGTGTACGTGGTCGCCCGAGGCGCGCTCGATTGGGGCCCCATGCAGCGCGCCCGCAGGGTCGACACCTCCGTCGATGCAACACGCACGACCACCAGCACCATCCGCCGTGTCGGCGTCGAGGGCCGAGTCGAGGAGGCAGCCTGATGGGCATCATCCAAGACATCCGCAACGATGGACTCGGCGGCATCGAGCACAACTTCATCACCGGCAAGATCGAAGACCTTGTCAGCTGGTCGCGTAGTCGGAGCAGCTGGCCGGCGTCATTCGGCCTGGCATGCTGCGCGATCGAGATGATGGCCACCGGAGCCGCCCACTACGACATCAGTCGGTTCGGCATGGAGGTCTTTCGTGCCTCGCCGCGCCAGGCCGACATCATGATCGTCGCCGGCCGGGTAAGTCAGAAGATGGCACCGGTGCTGCGTCAGGTGTACGACCAGATGATGGAACCGAAGTGGGTCATCTCGATGGGCGTGTGCGCCAGCAGCGGCGGCATGTTCAACAACTACGCGATCGTGCAAGGCGTCGACCAGGTCGTTCCGGTCGACGTGTACGCGCCCGGTTGTCCGCCGACGCCCGAGACACTGATTCACGCGATCGAAACGCTGCACCAATTGATCGAAGATGGCGAGATCATGCGCCGCCGGGCTGTGACCGGTGCTGGTGCCGACGTGCACGTCACAGAAATCCCAGCCGCAGCCCAGCCTGTACCCGTGCTCCTCGGATTGCGCTGAGGCCATGAGCGACCCGAGCCATGTGCAGGAGTCTGCGCAGGAACCAACCACCCTGCACGATTGCCCGCTGGTCCATGCCTTCGGGCAAGCCGTTGTGTTCGTCGGCCGCGACCGGTACGCCGCGGTGATGAAAGCACTGCTGGCCGACGGCTACGAGATGTGCGTCGACCTCACCGCGGTCGATTATCTGCTGATGCCGACGCGCCCGCTGCCGGCGGGGATCACGGCCGAGCGGTTCGAGCTCGTCGTGAACGTCTTGTCGATGCGCGACAAGCTGCGCCTGCGGGTACGTGTGCAGGTTCCCGCCGAGGCTGCCACGGTGCCGACCATGTTCGATCTGTACCCCGGTACCGAGGCAATGGAACGGGAGGTCTACGACATGTTCGGGATCACCTTCGCCGATCACCCCGACCTCAGCCGGATCCTGATGCCGGAGGACTGGGACGGGTATCCGCTGCGCAAGGACTACGAGATCGGCCGCATCCCCGTGCAGTTCAAAGCGGCGAGTTCGTGAGCATCGTCGAGACGATCCGCGACGGCAACGAGCCCGAGCAGGGGCTCAAGCCGCGCAGTGAACTGACTGCGCGAGAGCTGTTGCGCGAGGTTGGTGCGGTGCTGCGGATGAGCGAGGCCGACGTCGCCAAACTCGGTCAGCTCCCGGTCGATCCGTCCGAGGATCAGACGATGGTGATCAACATGGGCCCGCAACATCCGAGCACGCACGGTGTGCTGCGGTTGATGCTCGAGCTGCAGGGCGAAACCGTGCTGCGGTGCAAGCCGATCATCGGCTACCTGCACACCGGTATGGAAAAGACGGGGGAAGCGCTCACCTACATGCAGGGTGGTACCAACGTCACCCGGATGGACTACGTCAGCCCGCTCAACAACGAGCTGGTGTTCTCGATGGCCGTCGAGCGGCTGCTCGACATCACCGACGACATCCCCGAACGTGCGGTGTGGATGCGGATGCTGCTCAGCGAGCTCAACCGGATGAGCAGCCACCTGCTGTTCTTGGCCACCAACGGCATGGACCTCGGCGCGGTCTCGATGATGATCTACGGCTGGCGCGAGCGCGAAGAGGTGTTGCGTTTCTTCCAGAAGGTCACCGGCTTGCGGATGAATCACAACTTCATCCGCCCCGGTGGGGTTGCTGCCGATCTGCCGGC
>JANOJI010000022.1:0-12103 GCA_031408175.1 Ilumatobacteraceae bacterium | reverse complement strand
GTCGGCTTCGCCATCGCTCGCTTTGAGTCAGCGGCGGCGGCGAACGCCAATAGCGAGCGCGCCGAGCAGGGCGCGTGGTGGTCGGAGACCGAAAAGTGCTTCGACGGTCCGGTCTCGTTCACCGACTCCGAAGATGCCGAGGAGTTCCTTGCCGGAGGTTCGAACGACGCCGGGTTCGTGCAGATCATGAAGACTGCTGCTGGCGTCGATCGAGCGGTGCTGAAGGAATTGGACCAGCGCTTCGAGAAGCACGCCGGCACGTGGCGTCCCGATCTCATCGGCGGGGTTCGGATTTGGACTGGCGAGAACTCGACGGTCGAAGTCAACTACTTCACGAGTGAAGCAGAAGCCCGCGAGAACGAGAGCAAGGAGCCGCCAGCCGAACTTGCCGAAGTGTTCGCCCAGTTCGCGGACGTGATGGCCGACACCGAGTTCCTCGACTTGCGCGAACCCTGGCTCTACTGACCCTTTGCTGGCTGACTCAGCAGCGGCTCAGCTTTCGGTTGTGCCAGGCGCCGGAGAGACGGCGATGCCGAGGGAATCGGCACCAAGTGTCTTTGGGGCACCCTCCTTATAGAACACGTCGAGTTCGGTGATCGTAAACCCGGCAGTGGTCAACAGCTCGGCGATCGGGCGGGTCAGATGACATCCGCCGAAGAGGCGTTTCTGCATGGGTTCGAGCCGGTATTGCCAGCGTTGCACGTTCCGGTCGGGAGCGAGACCATGCTCGACAAAGTGCAGCGTTCCCCCAGGTTTGAGCACTCGGCGCACTTCCCGTAGCGCCACCATCACGTCAGGAATGGTGCACAGCGTCCACGTCGATAGCGCGCAATCGCAGCTGTCATCGGGCAGTGGCAACGACTGGCCGTCGAGTCCCGAGCGCTCTACCGCAACATCGGTCGCAGCAAGCCTCCTTTGGGCGAGCTTCCATCCGAGATCTGCTGGCTCGATCGCGGCAACCCCACTGACCGAGGCCGGGTAGAAAGGAATGTTGAGCCCCGACCCGAAGCCGATCTCCACGACCTGACCGTGGAGTCCGTCGCACACACGGCTTCGCAACGGATTCGACGTCTTCATGCCGCAGGCGGCGTTGATGATGCGTGGCAGTACATGATCGCCATACATTCCCATCGCGACCTCCTCAGGTACCCAATGCCACGGCGAGCAGCGCGAGCGAGTGATTTTGGACGTCGGCGGGCGTGAGCACGTCAGCCAGCTCGACCAGGATCGAGCTGCTGCCGAGCGCGTCGTCGATCGCGCACCACATGAATCCTTTGGCGCAGTCGCCACTGCGATACACCGTTCCGAGCCCGGTCAGCTCCTGGTACTGCTTCGCTGGCGTGATCGAGGCACCGGAGCCGCCCACCCAGCCGTAGTTCTGGTGGTACCAGACCGTCAACGACGGCCGGGTAGCAAGAGCGAAGTCGTGGACGGCCTGCTGCTCGAGCTGGCTCGGCGCCTGTCGATTCGGGTCGGCGCCATTGGCCAGGAAGCGGGTGTCGAGAGCGAGGCCATCGGGGTTCATCATGGGGACGACCCACAGCGTTATTGCTTCGGGCAGAGAAAGCGAACGCACTCGCAGCAGGACCCGAAGGCCGCCCTCCTCGTCGCCGTGGGTCTGACCGACGACGAGTACGGTCCTGGGACCGTCGCCGTAGCGCATGGCCATGATCGGCCGCCCGTTCGCTGACGTGCCGATCTGGCGCGCCTCGTCCGCGCCGGCCTCGGGCGTGGTGCCGGTGGCGATGCCCAGGTACTCGAGCAAGTCATCGTCGGGCACGCCGGTCATGGGCAGCCCGGCGTCGAGTTGGACGACAGCCATCGCCCGCCGAACACTGCGCTCGCGGTCATCGGTCGACCCACTGGTCACGTCGAAGCCCAGCATGTCGAGAATGCCGGTCAGGCAGGTCGGGATCGTCCCGAGTGCGCAGTCGAGGTCCTCGGAGAGAGGGCGGCGACCACCACGGCGCCCGTTGATGGGATTGGTGACCTGGTCCAACGAGGTCTCGTTCGTCGGCACGATCACATCCGGGGGCACCGACGTCATCGAGATTCCTGCGAGCACATCGCGATCCACGACCGGCGCCACGGTCGTCGTGTTCGTCGGCGACGCCCTGTCGTCGGAGGTGGGAATCGTCGAGATGGTGGGAATCGTCGAGATGGTGGCAACCGTGGTCGGGGCGTCCACGGAAGCAACCGATGACGATGTGGAGGCTGGCACGCCAGCCAAGGTCGGTGCCGCCGATGGCGCCGCGTCGCTGGAGGCGGCGCACAAGGTCGTCAGGAATACCAAGACCACGAGCCACCGCCCAAGGTGCAGGAACGACTGCGACTTCAATCTCTCACCACCGGGCACGGTACTGCCGCACGCTGTCCTGAGGGCATCGTGCCGGCCGTCGTTTGCGGACGGCGTCGGATGGGTAAAGGCGAGCATGACTGTTCGGGCCACTCGATTGATCGCGACCATCGTCACCGTTACCTGGGCGGCCGCCCGGTTAAGCCCTGCTCTAGATCCTGTCGTCGTCGGTTCCAGTGCCACGGCCGGGCGAGTTCGACCACGTCGCTCGTAACCGACTCCCCGATCTCGATGATCGCTCCATCCCCGACCACCGTTGCCCCGTCCACTGCGCCAGCAACCGTTGCCACGACGCTTGCCCCGCCGCCGACCACGACCGGTTTCCCGCCCGCACCACGCGTGCTCCTCATCGGCGACTCGACGCTGCAAGCTGTCGAGAGGTACGACAGGCTCCACGTGCTGCTCGGCATGGATGCGGTCTACGAGGCGGCTACGACGAGTGGTACACCACATCGCCGACAGCTTCGACCAGGTGGTGGCCTCCTCGCGTGTCAAGGGCGCCAGGCGCGTCATCTGGCTCTCATACCCGGAGGGCGTCGACTACCTGCTGCCTGACGGCACACCGGGAAATGAATCGCTCGTCAACATCAACAGATCATGAGGGACAAGCTCCCCAGCGGTGCCATCCCCGACGTCGTGATCGCCGATTGGTTGACGTACGCCGCGGCCGCGCCGGACTGGTTCAACAAGGACGACATCCACCTCAGCCCTACCGGCGCAAACCGGTGTCGCCGACTACATCTCTCGCAAAGTCGCCTTCACGACTTCGCTGCGCTGCCCAATGCCCCGCGAGCCCGGCGTTCCTGCCGAGGTGCCATGCCCGGACCCGGACGGTTCAGGGCCCGTCGTAGACGTGGTCGCGCTCTACGCCACCTGATCGCCGGGTCGAGACCTAGTTCAGGTCGAGAAGGTCGGCGATGACCGAACGGAGCTGCGCCAGCGCCACCGGGCCGACGTTGCCGCGGCCACCGTCATCCTTGACGCGCTCGATCTCGGCAACGGTCAGCAGGTGGCACTGACCGATCGAGTTTTTGTCGAGTCCGTCGCCGTTGACAGGGACGTCGGTCGACATCGCCCGCTGCACGTTCGATGTCACCGGCACGACATGGAACGTGCGCGGCATCTGCGTGACGATCAGGTCGGCCGTGACGACGATGGCCGGGTGCTCGAAACCGGGGCCGCTGCCCGCCGGGATGCCGAAGTCGACGGTGATGATGTCACCGGCTTGCATGATGCTCCACCGTAGCGAGCCCGACGGCGATGACGGCCCGCTCGATACTTGTCGGCTCGCGCGCCGACAACTCGGCGCCCATTCGCCGCTGGCGTTCAGCCCGAGCGAGACGGCGCAGCATCTCGTCGAGGGTGATGTGCTCGGCAGCGGCGAGCGCGCCGATCTCGTCGCGCACCGCTTTCGATACCCGAATGGTAGTTGAAGTGGTAGCCCTTGAAGTCATACTGTTCAGTCTACCAACAGTCGAGGGGATCAGAGTCAACGCCAGTCGTCGACCGACACGCTGCGATGGAGTTGCAGCTTCCAGGCCTGCATGGTCGAGGACACGTCGCTTCCCACGACCGCGACGCGGATTCCCACGGGCGGGTAGGCCGGCACGATGTCGTCGTCGGGACGGGTGAGGTAGTCGGCCGGCCAACTGGTGGCGGTGGAGGGACCGAGGCCGAGGATGTCGTTGCGCATCATTGGAAAGAATCCGCTTGCCCGGAATGTGCCGAGCCGAATCGTCGCCCGTTCATGGAGGTACTCGACCACCGCCTGTTTGGTGTACCCCTCGGTGGCGAGGTGCTGGGCGCGCTTCTCGGTGAACATCACCAGCGCACCCGTCTGCGGAATCTCGAAATCCTGCAACGTCGACGCGACATCATCGAGACCGCCGTAGTAGTAGTTCCCGTTGTGCGCCCAGCCGCCGAGCAGGATGCTCACGACGCTGTCGGTCGCCTCGTATCCAAGGTCGACATGGAAGGGCTGCCACGGGCTTCCTGCCTCGTTCTCGGCGAACGCGAATGCCCACGACACTGCGTTTCCCTGCGCTGGCGTCGTGTTGATGCCGAGTTGTGCTCCGCCGAGGGTGCGCAGCATCAGGTTGAGTGTTCGGCCGATGGTGGCGTTCGCCCGATGTCCGGGTCCGAGCGCGTTCAGCCCGCCGGCCATGCCGATCTCGCGGCTGATCGGGCCGCTGACGAGCTGGGCGAATGCGAAGGAGTTCACGGAGCGGGTCATCGATTCGAACTGGATGTCTCCGAACACAGATGCGGTGGCGAGGATCACTGGCAGGTAGTCGGGCCGGGCGCCCGCCATGACCGCGTTGATCGCAACCATCTCGACCGTGATCCGCCGACCCTCCGGACGAAACGTCTCGGTCACGACGGTGTCCGGGGCGTGGCTCGTGCCGCGCAGCATTGCCGCGACATCGGCTTGGGTCGGGGGGATGATCGGCAAGCCGTCTGTCCATCCGCTGGCCAGAAATCTGTCGTTGATCTCGGCGAGGGAGCCGGCGACGGCGATCCGCTCGCGGGGTACTGGATGGCGCCAACCGGTGAGCTGCTCGTCGGCCTGCGTTGGGTTGGTGAGGTCGGCGACCACCGCCCGAGCGTCCGCGGCTGTTGCCTCCGCGGTACGCGGCGGGTTGCCGATCGGCCAGATTCGCACCGGTGCGCCGCCGGTCGAGACGGAGTGCTGCGCCGTCGCTTGCAGGGTTTCGAAGTGGACCACCGGACACGGCACGCCGCGTCGCTCCAACTCGGTGGCCAGGACCACCGCGAGGTGCACCATCGTTCCGGCAGGGCCGGCGACGGCAATGGCAACGTCGAAGTCTGCGGCCAGCTGGTCGATCTCGGCAAGGTCGGTGGTCATGAAGTTCTTGCGCATGTAGTGAGTGGGCCGCGCAGTTGGGCACACGGCGGCAACCTCAGCCAACAATGCATCGATGACGGGCTCGAGGCCCGAGCCCGGGGGCATCGTTTGGATCAGAGCGACGCGCAGGCCGTCGAGACGTGGCGGCCGGTCCGCGAGAGGAATCCGTTCGATGGCCGGCTCATCGCTGCACGGATCGAGGGCCTCGTAGGTGGGGGTCATGGGTGACAGGTGTCCTTCGCCACGATCCGGCCGGCGTGTCGCATTGTGTTCATGGTTGGTCGATCGAGAGGATACGCGCGAGTTCTGCCGAGACTGCATCCTCACGACGACCGCTCGGTGCGCGCCGCCAACGAACTCGCCCGACGGATGCGCGCCAGGTGATCCCGATCGTTCCCATCGAGCCCTTGGATCTTCCTCAACTCGGCCCTCACCACGATGATCTGTGGGCGACTCTGTGCGATCTCGGTGACGACCACCAAGAGGATTGGGTGATCATCGGCGGACAGATGGTGATGCTTCACGCGCTCCAAGCCGGCCGTGAACCAGGGCGGGTGAGCAGGATCTCGACGCCGTGGTCGATGCTCGAGTTCGGCCACCGGCGTTGCCAGCGTTCCTGGCGACGCTCGCCAACCTCGGGTTCACATCGGCCGGAGTGAGTCCCGACGAAGTTGCCCACCGCTTCGAGCGCGGGTCCGTACACGTCGAGGTTCTCGGCCCGGACGGACTCGGCGGCCGCTGCTGTTCACAACGATCCGCATCCTCAGCGTCACCTTCGCGATGTCGCCTTCCTCTGCTCGATCGTCGCCGACCGACGAGCGACGCGGGCCGACATGACTGCGAAGGATCTCCAACGGCTGCGCGCCGTGACCGTCCTCGACGATCCCAGGCACGAAGCGTGGCAGCTCCTCGACGATCCCGAACTGGGCTACACCGCGTTCCGAATTCTCGTAACTGCGCACCAACCATACTCTTGGTGTTGCACCGTGAGAGTCGGTGATACACTTGGGAATGCCGACCGTTCGGCCGCGCCATCTGCTCACCGAAACCGACGAGCTCGCCCATGCCATCGACGCCGAGGGCGTCAGGTCTGTTCATCATCGGTGTGTCGATGATCGGGGATCCCGACGTCATCGCTAGCTCAGCTCGGCGTCAACGTTCTCTGGCCGGCAGAGGCTGTTGCGATGGCCGAGGCGTTGTAGGAGCCCCAACAGTGCGCGAGCAGACCTGGCAGTTCTGCGCGTCCATTCGTGGTTTCACTCATCTCAAGCTCGCGGGCTCCTGCGGAGGAGGGCAAGGGCGTTCGTGGACCACCACGCCCAGGCGACGAGCACGGGCTGGAAGAACAGGCGGTTGCGTCTCGCAGCATCGGAGTTCAGGCCGAACGCATCGTGGCCGTCGATGAACTGGCTGATGTTGCCCGGGAACACGGCGATGAAGAAGAGACCGACTGCGAGGCCGAGCAGGGATCGACGGCGTCGTACGACGATCAACGCTGAACCGAGCGAGATCTCGACGAGGCCGGACAAGATCACCACCACGTTCTTGTCGATCCCGACCCAATCGGGCACCTGAGCCTGGAAGTCGGTGCGCGCAAACGTCAGGTGGCCGAGCCCGGCGACGATGAGTGCGCCACCGAGGGCGACCCGTGCAGCGGAGCGGACGCGAGCCGATCGAGTGATAGTCATTGTTCGTACCGTACGGCGAGCCGCGCGCCGATCAGTCGGAGACGGCAGATCAAGCGCGAGGGCTCGATAGCTCGTCGAGTGGGCCTGCAGTGTCGTGGTGACTCCGTGATCGACGTTGATCACCCGCTCGGACTCGAGCGCCGAGTGCTAGAACCGGCGCTCCTGGCAGATGCTTCGACCGAGCCGTACAACGGCAGTTATGGCGCGGCGGCCCAATCCACCCGATCCAGCGTCTTCGCAGCCGTGGCTCTCGACCGAATCAGCACCTCCGGAAGAGGCAAGGGATCGCCATACGAGACGACTTCGAGACTCTGGAGGAGGCCGTTTCTCAGAAAGAGGATCAGGCTGCCGATCACGTTGCCGTCGTCGTCGACGATGTCTGGCGACCAAGGAATGGGATTGGTGGCGGTGGATCGCGGCAGGTCCACGCTGAACTCATCGAATATGAAATCGATTGTGCCGCAGCCGCATGCGCAGCCAGGGACCACAGTGGCGCTCGGAATCTGAACTCGGAGTTCCTTGAATCCGTCCAATGGTGGAGCGAGAAAAGCGGCAGCGAGTGTGACCTCGTGCTCATTGATAGGCCTTCCCTCCACCGGCGCATAGTGCCCGATCACGATGGTGATGTCCAGCGAGCCGAGCCGAGCAGATCTGCACGCTCCGACGGCTGCCGGAGCGATGAGTACCTCCTCGATGGGGCCAGGATGAATGTCGGCAATGACCGCGAACCGCTGGGTGGCCCGGCAGGTGCGTCGGGGAGATCCGCCGTCAGTGGCGTCGTCGTCGTCAGCCGCCTGTGGCGATCTCCTCAAGCTTCGCCACCGACTGCTCGAGCATCTCTACGGGCACGATCGGCCAATCAGGACGACGGGCGCGCAGCTCGGGCGTGATGTTTGTCCAGTCGCAGTAGTTGGTGACGTTGGTCTCGCTGTCGCTCACCGCGTCCAGCTTCCAGCCGTATACGTGGCCGAGTGGAGGTTGATCGACGCCGCCGATCGTCCACTCCACCAGTTGGTCCCGAACGATCTGCGTCACTGTGTTGCGTACCTTGTACTTGACCAACCCGGGGATGTCGTTCAGCGGCGTACGGTCCATCTCGATGTCGAACACGTCGCCCACCGCCGTGAGCGGCCGGGCGCCGGGCGCGGCCTCCAGCATGCCTGACCCGTCGATACGCACGTGACCCTCGGGGCTGGAGACGATCTCAAACAGCGCGTGCGCTGACGCTTGGATGCGACGGCTGGCGGACACTCGTTGAACACTCATCGACGGATGTTTACCCACCGCCGCTTACGCGAACGAACCGTTCGGCCCGCCGGTACCGAGCGGCAGCTATGGCGTAAGAGAAACTCGACTCTCGATCCGATCGGCGACGGCAATCAACAGTGCATGGGCTCGAAGCACCGGAGCGCCAGGCGTCGCGGCGAAGAAGCGAACGTGTCCCAATTCGCCGAGAGATCCATGAGCGAGGCTTCGGTCAAACACGTCCGCAAGAAGGCCAGACACCTGCTCGTCATCGAAACCGCCGGCGAGTTGTCTCAACAACTGAGTAGCACAAGTACCGAACTCGCTGTCGCGATTCGGTCGAACCTTTTGCTTCAGCACGATGCCTGAGTGAGTCACGGTGGCCGCCAGCTTGCCGATGACCAACGCATCCTCGTACCGGACGAGCTCCGACATGTTCACCCCGTCCATCGGCAGATATCGCGCGCTCAGACTGGGTGTCAGGCTGAACGTACCTGAACGTCCACGCATTCTTCCTCTCCTGAGTTCGCGGTGCACAACACATAGCCTCCCGGCGCAAGGTCGGGTGGCAGCTCTAATGTCGAACGCTCGCCGGATAACCCGTCGGCGAGCATTGTGGCGTGGGTTACGTCAGCGCTGTACCCGATTGGAATCTCTGGATTCCCGTCGCTACGCAACAAAGCGATAGGAGCACCCTCGGAAGTCTTCAGCCAGAAGTAGCCACCACGAGATTCGCTGAGTCTTCCGGCAAAGACAACTTGGAAGTGCTGTCCCGGCACCAGCGGATCTTCCACAGCTAGGTCCGCCGACGGCACCGTCGTCGTGACCGTGCCATCTGTCGCGAACGTCGAACCCGGTGTCGTTGTCGCAGATGCTGAGGATTGCGTCACCGGCGCACTTGAGAGTGGCGACCCTGAACTCGGGGCCGAAGCGCCTGATCCGTTGTTGGTCGAACCGCACCCGACCACCACCAGACCTACGCAGAGAATGACGCTCGCCACTAGCACGCTGTTCTCCGTACGCGACGTCACATAGATCCGCAAGCGCTCAGATTGCCCAGTGAGAATGGGTTTGTCCAGCGCAAGGGTTCGGTCGAGCGCGGAACAACGAGTGCCGATCGGCAGAGTTCGGCACTACCTCGTTGCCACTCGGGGAAATCGCTAGCGGTTGTGAGCGCTCGCTGAGATCCGCGATCTGCGCTCACTAAATTCCGCGGTTGATGCCCGTGGTCTTCTGGCCGGCATTGACCATCCACCACCCCTTGGGGGTGGCTCCTCCAACGTGTCGAGCGACCAAGCAACGACAACGTCGGAGGAGCCGCTCTCCATGATGAACCAGGAGACATACGTGAAAGTGCATGACCTGCGCAAGCAGGGCTGGACGATCGGCGAGATCGCCGCGGAGACCGGGTTCCACCCGGAGACGATCTCGATCTATCTCAAGTCCGAAGAGCCACCAACGCGCCGACGGGTGCCGGATACGGCGCTGGTGATGAACGCCCGCTGGAAGGAACGCATCGAGGGTCTGATCGGTACCTACCCGCGGTTGTTGGGGATCAGCGTCCACAACAAGCTGCACGCCGAAGGGTTCGAGGGCGGCTACTCGACTGTCACCCGTGAACTGCGCACGATCCGCGGTCCACGCTTCCGGGCGGCGGATGCGGCGTCGATGCCGATCCACACCGACCCCGGCGAGGAAGCACAGTTCGATTTCTGCGACCTGTCCGATTGGGCGCGGCGGTGGGGATGGCCCACACCGTTGTGGTGCTTCGGGATGATCCTGTGCTGGTCGAGGTGGCGGATGTGGTGGTTCACGACCTCCGAGGACCGTGAGCACACCTTCGAGGGCATCGCCCGGTTCTTCGATGCCGTCGGTGGGATCCCTGCCGCCAACCGGACCGACCGGATGGGCGCGCTGGGCCGCTCGCAGGGTCGCCGGTTCGTGCTGCACGCACCGACGGTCGGGTTCGCTGCGCATCACGCGACGACGATCACGTCGTGCAAGGCCCGCGACGCCAAACGCAAGGGCAAAGTCGAGCGGCCGTTCCGTCAACTGCAAGAGACGTTCCTGCCCGAGGTCGAGCTCGACGGCATCCCCGCTGATCTCAGCGAGTTGAACCGACGCGCCCATCGCTGGTTGGACGAGCGGGTGCATCGGGTGCCGTCTCGCTCGACCGGCGAACCACCGGCTGAGCGCCTGATCCTGGAGCGGCCGTTCCTGACAGCATTGCCGCGGGTGCGGTTCGACACCGACTACGTCGAGACCCGCCGGGTCCATAACATCGTCCCGTTCATCTCCGTTGACGGGAGCCGCTACTCGGTGCCACCCGAGGTCCTCGGCCAGCTCGTCGAGGTCCGCCGAGCCGTTGATGCGACCGAGTTCACTGTCCGCTGGGCCGGCAAAGTTGTCGTCACCCACCAGCTGGCGAGCGAACCCGGCAACGAGATCGTGTGGGACCCAGCCCATCGCGCTGCCACCGAACGGATCGCGCTTACCGGCCGCCCGCGAACCGACGGTCGGCATCTCCATCTCGTTGCACCCGCACCGATCGACATCGACCAGCTCCGACTGCAGCTCGGCGACGGCGACTTCGATGTCGACACACCCGATCTCGACACCCGCTATGGCATCGGTGGTGAGCCGTCATGAGCGCTGGCCTCTACGAACAGATCAAGGCCGATCTCGGCTACCTCCATCTCGACGCTGCCGCCGCATCCTTCGCCGTGCTGGCCGAACAAGCCCGCACCGACAACTGGTCGCACATCGAGTACTTGGCTCGCCTCGTCGCCGAACAGGCAACCGCCGACCGCGACCGACGACTCGCTGCCCGGCTCCGTTACGCCCGGTTCCCCTACCGGCGTCGCCTCACCGACTTCGACTTCGAGTTCCAACCCTCCGTCGATCGCAAGCTCGTCGAGGACCTCGCCACCTTGCGGTTCATCGACGAGAACCGACCCATCTTGTTCCTCGGCCAACCAGGCTGCGGCAAAACCCACCTCGCCGTCGCCCTGGCGATCGTCGCCGTCGAAGCCGGCTACCGCGGCTACTTCACCGCCGCCGACCAGATGTGCAAAAACCTCATCCGCGCCGAGCACGACGGCACCCTCACCACCAAGCTGAAGACCTACACCGCCCCGACCGTGCTCGTCGTTGACGACGTCGGGCTCCTACCGATCGGCGGCACCGAAGGCGCCGCAATGTTCTTCCACGTCGTCAACACCCGCTACGAGAAAGGACACCCCACCCTCGTCACCACCAACCGCGGCCTACCCGCCTGGGGCCAGATCTTCGGCGACGCCGTCGTCGCCGCCGCGATCTTGGACCGGCTCATGCACAAAGCCATCGTGTTCAACATCCGCGGCCCCTCATGGCGACTCCGCGAACACAACGGCCTCGAGATCGCCACCACCAACCCCGACCGATAACCTCACCCCCGCCAACCAGAAACCGTGAGCACCAACCGCGGATCACGGTGAGCACAGAACAAGGCTTCTCCCGAGCGCTCACACCACGCGTATCGGGCGTAGCGGGCGTACACATCACCGACGCCGATTCAGTGGTCGGTCGCGGGAACCGTGAGTCACGTTGGCCATGCTGATCGGCGCGTTCTCGTCAGAGACCGACGCGACTACCTGAACGACGACCATCAGGCGACTACGGCAGCCGCGACCGACCCGAGTGTGCGTCACGATGACTTAATCCTCGATGCCGATGGCTTTTGGCGAACATCGACGAATACAACTTTGTAGTCGACCTTGGATTTCGCCGCCGCCTGGTGGACGAGATCCTCTGTCCTCTTGACAAAGCCTGGTTCGCAGTGCTGCGACTCGTGCTGCACGACGACGATGGTGCCGCAGCTGATGTCGGCAGCATTCATGTAGGCAGGCGGCTGGTTGGCGATGTTGTCCCAGTAGCTGGTCGACTTGGCGAACTTCAATTCGACGACCG
>JANOJI010000614.1:0-5639 GCA_031408175.1 Ilumatobacteraceae bacterium | reverse complement strand
ACCGCTGGTCCTTCGGGCGGTTAGCGGCGACCTTCGACGCGATGATGTCGTCCAACGCTGCGATGTGGACTTCCAGCCCGTCGGCGATCTCGACGACGATCGCATGGGCGTCCCACTCGTCGAAACCTCCGAGCCCGCCCGATGGAGCGAAGGTCAGGTCCATCTCGCCAAGGTCGGTCACGAGGTTCAGCATGAGCGGCATGTTCGCAAGGAAGGGGCGATCCAACGGAGCTGACACGGGGTCGCCCTCCGTACGAATCATCGCGTTCATTCGCTTCAGCGCCCGAGCGAGTCGATCCAAATTGTTGGGTGTACGTGACGGCACGACATCTATGTCCCGAGTCGGCAGCGACGAGCCGTGAACCACCGCCGCGAAGCCACCGACGATGACGTAGTCGACACCCTCCTCGTTCAGGATCGTGCAGATCCGAACGGGATCGAACATCAACGAACCTGCCGCTGCAGCGATGCCTGCGCCGTCCGCTGGATCGAGAGCATCACGTTCGCGGTTTCGACCATCGTCCGTACCCGCTCCGGCACGGACATGCGCAATTGGCGCTTGATCTGACTGATGTCGACACCCCGTGCGTCCTCGATATCGGGCAGTTGCTCCACGTTCAGCAGTGTAGGACCGACGCACTCAGCCGCGCCTCAGTTCCACCACGACTCCACCGCTGACTCGTTCCAGATCAGAGGGTGAGAGCGCAAAGACGTCGTGCCAGGTTCCGGCGGCGGCCCATACCTCGTCGTACTGCAACAGGTCTGGATCGATGAAGACGCGCAGCAGCGTCGTGTGCCCGAACGGCGGTACGCCCCCGATCGGAAAGCCGGTGGTGTCGTAGACCGTGTCGGCATCGACGCGAGAGCAGTTCGAACCGCCAGCGGCATGGGCCAACTTCTTCTCGTCGAGTTGATTGGCACCGCTGACATACGCCAGCACGACCTCGCCATCGACTGCGAAGATCAGGCTCTTGACGATCTGACCGACGTGCACTCCGATCGCGGCAGCCGCATCGGCAGCGGTCTTGGTTCCCTCGGGAAACCGACGTGGGGCGATGGTCAATCCGAACTCGGCGGCAGCCGATGCGACGCGAGTGACGTTGGGATGCGTATCGCTCACGCCGTCGTCATGCCGTCGATCGCGGTCGCCAGCTGGCGATCCTTGTCGGTGACCGTGTTACCGGCGTCGTGGGTCGTGATGGTGATCGTGACCACGTTCCACGAGATCGCCATATCGGGATGATGTCCTTGCTCCTGCGCGATCAGCCCAACTCGTGTCATGAACGCGAATGCCTCCGCAAAATCAGCGAAGTTCAACTCCGCACGGAGGGCACCATCAGTCTCAGTCCAACTCATGCCTCAAACGTAGCCAGGCACGGCGCGATCTGACTCACAGGAGCCTGTATCGGTGAGCGCCTCGGGGAAGGTGCGCCGGCACCATGCGTGGGCAAGGTAGGCGACAGCGACCACGATCACGACGTCGCCGACGCTGAACACATTGGCGAAGGGCCAGCCCTTCGGGACCGCGAAGACGTCACCGAGCCATTGCAGCCGGGCACTCTCCACGACATTGGAGTTCTCGAACTCGTCCATGATCGGCGGAAAGCCAGCGGTGCGCCACGCCCACTCCGACGCCGGCATGGTGCCACCGTTCGCCGCAATCGCCGCCAGATTCATGGCGGCGCCCACGGCCACGAGCAGCACACCGGGGATGTGACGATTGCTCCACAGGAACCCTGCCGAGAGTGCGAACGTGAACAGATGCACCGGCTGACCGAGCCAGTTGGGGAACCCTGGGACCAACGTGATCATCACCTGCAGTCCGATGCTGAGCCACACCAGCCACACTCTGCTCAAGGTCAGCTTGGCCAGCGGCGCAAGCGAGCGACCCGTCAGCGGCACGGTCAGGATCGCCACGAGCGAGGCAATGACGATGATCATGACGACACGTGCTCGAGCGCCGACATCGATTGACGGATGTCGAGCCATTCGACCAAGTCCGGCAACGGCACCGGCCGACAGATCAGATATCCCTGAGCAACATCGCAGCCAAGATCGGCGAGGGTGATCCACGATTCCTCGGTCTCGACACCTTCGGCGACCGTCTCGATCCCCAGGCCCTTGGCCAGGGTGACGATGGCCTTGACGAGGTGCTGTTGACGCTGGCTATGGGCGATACCATCGACGAAACTGGCATCGATCTTCAGGCGGTCGACGGTGAAGTCGCGGAGCATGCTGAACGACGAGTAGCCAGTGCCGAAGTCGTCGATCGCCACTCGCACACCGGCCTCGCGCAGCGCGCTGATGGCAAACAGACTTCGCTCGGGTTCGCGGGCAATCGCACTTTCGGTGATCTCCAGCTCGAGACGGGCCGGGTTCAGCGAGGCCTCGTCGAGTGCCTTCAACACACTCGACGGGAAACGACGATCCTGCAGGTTCCGCGCCGAGACATTGATCGACAAACGCATGTCGAAGCGTTCGACGACACGCGCATCGGTCGTCGCCTGGGTCAACACGAACTGGGTCAGAGGCCCGATCAGATCGGTGTGTTCGGCAAGCGTGATGAAGTCGCCGGGAGGCACGTAGCCCAGGGTCGGATGCTGCCACCGCAGCAGCGCTTCCATCGCGTTGGCCGTGCCGTCGCGGAACCGTGTCAGCGGCTGATAGTGGATCTTCAGCTGATCGGCGGCGATGGCATGGGACAACTCACCGAGCAGTCCGAGCCGTCCCCGCTCGGGCCGTGAACCGAGGGCCTTGTAGCTCTCAACGCCTGTGCGGTAGCGCTTGGCGCGATACATGGCGACATCGGCCGCGCTCAACAGATCTTCGGGTGTGCGCCCATGTGTCGGTACAAAGGCCAGACCGATGCTGACGCCAACCGATAGCGGAAAGCCGTCGACCATGATTGGCCGAGTGAGCTCCGTGCGAAGCTGCTCCACGATCGCCATGGTCGACGCTTCCGAGCCGACATCGGGAATCATCACGGCGAACTCGTCACCACCCAGGCGAGCGACGACTGCCGCCTCGGGCGCCGAGCGTGTGAGTTGCTCGGCGATGCCAAGTAGCACCATGTCGCCGGTCTGGTGGCCAAGGCGATCGTTGATCTCCTTGAAACCATCGAGATCCAACAGCAGAACGGCTCCACGCACATCGTCAGGATTGGATGCGAGGAATCCGGAGAGATGGTTGTCGAACGTGCGTCGATTCAGCAGGTGAGTCAAGCCGTCGTGGTTGGCTTCGTGGGCACGTCGCAACGCCTGCTGCGTGCTCTGGTAGATCAAGAGCGCCGTGATGCCGAGCAAAGGAAGCATCATCAAGCTGTAGTCGATCGCGACGACGAAGATCGGCGACAGCGCCAGCAGGGCCCCGTCGGCCGAGACGCTGAGAAAGAAGCTGCGGCCCATCATCGAGCGCAGGCTGGTCTTGTAGTGAAGGGTCAGCACGATGCACGTCAGCAAGCCGTTGGCGGTGAACACCAATGCACCGGCGATGACGATGCCGATCCCCCATCGATACGACAGCTTGTCGGCTTCGGTGAGCGGTGACCGCAGACCGAACAGCTCGAGCACGAGCGCGCCGGCCGCTAGAGACGCCGTGATCTGTGCGGCATTGAAGACGATCTTGGTCACCGACTTGCGGTCGCGTAGATCGACGTACAGCGTGCACGCCGCCATCGCCGCTATGGCGACAATCGGAGAGCCGAGCAGCACGATGCTGAACGCGAACGCCCACCCAGGCGTGACCTGGCCGCCGTCACCGAAACGGAACCACTTCGTCCTCGTCTCGCCGATGAACAGCAACCCGCAGAAGATTGCAACGTAGATGCCCTGCGATGGCGGAATGATGCCCGGCCGCCCCAAGGCGTAGACCAAGATCGTCAAGCCAACGGCGACGATCGCGACAGCCGTGACATAGGCACCGACGAGCCTGCGTCTCGAATCGTGGTAGGTCGAGCTGTCCGGCAAAGTGAGGTTTCTTTCGTTGAGAACTTCAGAAAAGTGGTACGGCGCGGACATCGTGTGGATGCCCGCGCCGCAAGTTCAGCTCAGTACCATTTCCAAGGGGCACCGACCGACGAGATCAAAGCAACGAATGTCGCGATGGCCGATGCGGCCCGCACCGAGGTGTGATTGATGACTTTCATCACAGCCACTTTCGAGGCGCGGCGACGGTGATGACCAGCATCACAACCGGCGCCAGCCGGAACATGGTGTGTTTTGCTTGCTGACGCATCGAGCGCCCTCCTAGTCGGCGTTTCGTCCATCGCACGGCAGCGTCCGCCGTTCACCTCCACCGTGCACCGTTGTTATAGGCACGAACATCATCGGGCGATAGATGCCGATCCTTAAGTGATTTTCAGGAGTTCATCAAGTAAACGGTCCTGGCGACGGCACGTGACCGAGAACTGACCCCCCGACTGCACGTGGATGTCGAACAAGCGACCGCCGGCAGTGAAGCACCCCCACCAACCGTCACAAAGGCCGAGCTCAGCGAAACCACCATTTGAGCCGTTTGACCTACCCAAAGAGGTCGGCAAGCGCGCCACCCGAGGGTGCTGCGTCGTCGGTACCCACGAACGCGGCGTAACCGTCGATCTCGAGCTGATCGGCCAGCTCGGCGCCGCCCGACGACACGATGCGGCCCTTCACCAAGATGTGCACACGATCGGGGCGCAGCACTTCGAGCAGGCGGTTGTAATGGGTGATGGCCAACACACCGAGGTTCTGCTCATTGGTCAGCGCCTCGATCCGCAACGCGCAGTCGCGCAGCGCATCGATGTCGAGACCCGAGTCGAGCTCGTCGAGGATCACGATCTTGGGCTGCAGCATCGCCACCTGCAACGTCTCATTGCGCTTCTTCTCGCCACCGGAGAGGTCGACGTTGAGCGCCCTCTCGAACAGGGCCTCATCGAAACCGATCTGCGCCGCTTCGGCGTACAAGCGACTGTCGAGGTCGGTCGTCGCCATGCCACGCGCGTCGAAGGCGTGGCGCATGACGTCGACGAGTTGCACGCCGGGCACTTCCGTTGGGTATTGCATCACCAGATGCAGCCCAGCCTGGGCGCGTTGCCAGCTGGGCAGGGCCAACATGTCGACACCGTCGAGCAGCACCGAACCAGAGATCACTTCGTACCCGGGCTTGCCCATCACGACTGCCGACAGCGTGCTCTTGCCGGCCCCATTCGGGCCCATCACTGCGTGCACCTCGCCCGAGCTGACCGTGAGGGTGATGCCGTTGAGGATGGTCTTGCCGGCAACCGACGCAACCAGATCGCGGATTTCGAGGGTGCTCACTGATCCTCCAGATCGATCTCTACCATGCCGTCGGCGACCTTGGCGACGTACACCGGCACGGGCATGGTGGCTGGCAGGGTCCGCGGCTCACCGGTCACCAGACTGAACGTGCTGCCGTGCTTCCAGCACTCGATTTCCTTGGTGTCGCAGAACAGCTCGCCCTCGCTGAGCGAGAAGTCGGCGTGGCTGCACGTGTCGCCAATGGCGTAGACGTCGTCACCGATGCGAATGACCGCAACGGCGCGTCCGTCGACGTCGAAACGCGTCGCGCTGTTGGGCGCGAGATCACTGAGCGGGCACACCACGGTGCTCATTGGCTGCGTCGATCGAGCTTTGCGGCCACCT